>JAFEGQ010000139.1 GCA_018239785.1 Verrucomicrobiota bacterium | reverse complement strand
TGGAAGAGGTTCGGGGATCTTTTCTTCGCTGCGCTTCATCTGTTGCAACTGCTTCTTGTCGAGAATGTCCTTCAGATCTTCTTGCGTTAACTCCCGCCCAAACCAATCGCGCTTGGCTTGCTTCACGTGAGGGGCGAGCTGATAACCGCGCGTCGCTGCAAATAAAAGGTGGGCAAATCCCTCAAGCATGTGGCCTTGTTTAAACTCATCCTTAGATTCTATAAGCTCTAAAACAATCTGAAGTGTCATCGCTCCAATCAGCAAAGAAGATCCCCCCCACCGCAAAGCGAAGCTATCGAGAAGAGAGCGGGCAAAGCGCAAACTGGCCTTCCCCTTTTCTGGATTGTGCCTCAAATCTTGTGCGTTGATCACCAACTCGACAAGGGTCTGAATCACTGCAGCGATTGCAGGGCGAAAAGCCTGCAATCCCAAAATGCTCGTCACATAGGCAAGGCGAATTGCCTCTTTTGATCCTTTGCACTCCCGAGAAAGGCAATAAACTTGATATCCTCCCAACCCCATCGAAGCGACAAAGCGAGCACTGGGCACCATCACAAGCAAAGGCAGGGCGAGGTTGAGCACCCGAAGGACAGTAGGGTGCTCCTTCACAAACTGCGTATCGTGAATCACCGGATCTGGGATTTGATGAGCATCTATTTGCATAATTTCTCTCTTATTTTAATTAAATAGACTAAACATATCACAAATTAATAAATAAAGAAAGATGTAATTATATTTTTTATTATTATTTTTCAGGATTGACAAAATCTTTTCAATCCATTAGAACAGTGTTTAAAAAAATAGAGAAACAATGAATCCTCTCACCCACGAAGCTGGCGAAAAAAAGCCCCTCATTTAAACGACCTATTTTTTCCTTAAAAACATCACTATCTCCACAGCGCTCGGTGCCCTCGTGGGCAAAATTCTTAAATGGTATACTCCCTCTCACGGGGCGATCATGGGCGCCTTTTCCGGAGCAGTTGGCTTCTCTGCGACACGTATTTTTGGGAATCAACGGGCTTATCTACAACAGCTTACTGAAAACAATGCAAACAACCAGACTAGACAAATTGAAGAAGCTAGTGGAACTTTATTCAATATAGGCGCTCTCGGTGCCTTCGCTTATGTGGCAGCGCCTTTCGCTGCTCAGTGGTTTCAAAAACCTACAGATCTGCGTCTTGCGTTCCGGTTCCACCTCTCCTCTTCTCTGATTGGACATTTCGCCTTTTCGCAGTTGCAAAAAGCCTTCTTTGTGAGAATGAGTGAAAATGGCCGTGGAGTCTGGCTAGAAAATTGGGCAGAACAGGAGTGGTTGACAAGAACTCCCTCCAATCTTCCCTCGGTCAACGCAAAAATCCGTTGGGAAAACTTTACCCGGGTCCCTAAAACCATTACTCTCGATGAGAAAACTCCCAATTCTACGGCAAGTCAATGGGCGACTTTGTGTCGCAAGATCAACTGGGGAGGCAGAGCCCCCCCCTTCTCAACGATAGGCAACGCGTTGCAGTCCATTGATAGGGAAGCGGTCACAGACACCACCTATCGGTATACCCAAAATCTTCTGGCCCAGCTCTATTTGCGGATTGCATAGGAAAAAGACCATGAAAAGCAGAAAAGCAACTTAATATTTCTCGAAGAAGAATTAATCCACTGTCAATCCAAATGGCTCGATGCAATTTATAAAACCCTGCAAAACTATGAAAATCCTGCTGCTGTCCTTCAATTCCAAGACGATCTCCCGAATTCCACTCTCAATCAATGGGAAGAATTGTGCAAAACGATCACATGGGGAACAACAAACTCTCCTTTTCCGGAGATAAAACAAGCTTTCGAAGAACTCCACAAGAAGCCTGTACCGCCTCCTAAACAAGAGGGAACCTACCGATACGTGACAAACTTCATGACTCAACTCTATCACAAACTTGTAGGGGAAACTCCTCTTGAGGGGGACCAAGAAGGAAGCGATCGATACGCCCCAAATCTCATGGCTCAGCTCCATCAAAAGCTTGTAGGGGAAGTTAACCTTGAAGAGCGCAAACGTTTTCTTCTAGAACTTGGCAGCAAATTCGGAAGTTCAAAACAGCTAAGAAGTGGTCGATTCACTCCGATACATCAAGTTTTATCTCTCTATTTGAAAGAACGCTCGAATCAGGTCCATTCAGAGATGGAACAATGGGCCTTAATCATCGATCAAGATATTCGAGAAGATTTGTTAAAACATAGAATCCCCTCAGATTTTGAACCTAGATTCAATGATAAGGTGTTTGGTGTTCATTATTATGAGATTGTCAAAGGCGTGTTAGCAAAGGAGAGCATTTTCACAAATCCTGTAGGAGTCGACGGTCATGCCCAGTATGAACAGGCGCATCCTGGTTTCGGAGAAGTCACAGCACTCCTAAATTTTGGGAGAGATCCTTTTGACGATCTGCGCAAAAAGGTGACGGCATCAAAATCGCAGTGGATTGCAAGCCTCAAGCGTCGCTATCATGCGGAAATTTTATGTGAAGTTTTTAAGGAACGTCTCAATCTCTTATTCAAGCAGGACAAAGATAGGTATACCGACATTCGATTAGCTCTCGCACAAAACGTGCGCAAACTCTTAGGAGAGGACAAGATCTCTTTGGAGCAAGCAAAAAATTTAATTGAAGGAAAGTTGATCGATTTTGATGAAGAGCTCTGCATTCCCCTAGCCTTTAAAGATAACGGCGTGATTTTCTTTCTCCAAACCTTCGGCTTCTTCGAGGCTGGCAACGAGATCGTCCCCGGGAAATCTCAGCTTGAGCTTCTTAACACCTATGCGCCTAACAATTAATACTTACTATCATCAACGCCATTGACAAAATCTTTTCAATCCCTTAAAATGGTGTCAAAAAATCACAGGAATGATGAATCCACTCACCCACGAGTTTGGCGAAAAAAAACCCCTCTTTTACACGACCTATTTTTTTCTTAAAGCCATTGCTACCTCCACAGCGCTCGGTGCCCTCGTGGGCAGGGTGTTGAAATGGTATACCCCCTCTCACGGGGCGATCATGGGCGCTTTTTCGGGAGCAATCGGCTTCGCCGCAACACGTATTTCGGGAAATGAAAATACTCGACCCCAAGCGATCATAGCGCGCCTCCACGAAGAAAAGGCAACGATTTATCGTAAGCACGGAGTCTCTGAACAGGAGATGGTAGCGCAAGAGTTCAAGCAACTGTTGGGGGGGACGGGGCTAGAGCTAAATCGCATAACATTCTCTGTAGAGGAACAATCCAAACTGGCACAGATCAAAAAACAATCAGACGAAGCTGGGCAAAATCTCATGAACATTAATGCCCTCTGCTTCTTCTCCTACTTGGCAGCTCCTCTTGCCGCCAAGTTATTTCAAAAATCGACAGATCTACGTCTTGCGTTCCGTTTCCACCTCTCTTCTTCCTTCATTGGACACTTCGCCTTTTCGAAGCTGCGACAGACCTTCTTTGCGGGAATGAGTGAAAACGGCCGTGGAGCCTGGCTAGAAAATTGGGCGGAAAAAGAGTGGCTGACAAGAGCTCCCTCCGATCTCCCTCCAATCAACGCAAAAGTCCGTTGGGAAAACTTTACTCGAGTCCCTAAAATCATTCCTCTCAATGACAACCTTCCCAATTCTAAGGTAGAGCAATGGAAAAATTTGTGCGCAAAGATCAACTGGGGAAGCAGAGCATCCCCCTTGCTAACGGTACAAAAAGCGTTGGAGTGCATTGATAAGGAAGCGACCAAAGACACCACCTATCGCTATACCCAAAATCTCCTGGCCCAGCTTTATGTAAAGCTTGATCAGGAAAAAGACCCTGAAAAGCAGAAAAGCAACTTAATCTTTCTTGAAGAAGAGTTAATCAAGTGTCAATCCAAATGGCTCGATGCGATTTATAAAACCCTACAAAACTATGAATCTGAAAAGTCAACTATTATCCTTAAATTCCAAGAAAATCTCCAGCCTTCTACGCTCAAGCAATGGGAAGAGTTGTGCGCAACGATCACCGACTGGGGGACAACTCAAGAGGTCAACGAGGGGATCCTCACAGAGAGGTCAGTAACCTCCCCCTTTCAAGAGCTCAAAGACGCCTTCGAGGGCATCTATCAACAACCGTCCTTGCCTCAACAAGAGGGAAGCTATCAAAACGCTGCAAATTTCGTGGCTCAGCTCTACCACAAGCTGGCAGCGGAAAAAAATCTTGAAGAGCTCAAGCGTTTTCTTCTAGAAACTAGGTCTAATCTCCTCCAACACACCAGTCTGGAGCAAGCGATTCATAAAACCTTATCCCAATACTTGAAGGAGCGTTCGAATCAGATCCATTCAGAGATTGAGCAGTGGTCATTAGTCATCGATCAAGAGATTCGAGAAGATCTATTAAAAAATAAAATTACACGAGATTTTGAAGCTTCGTTAAGCGATGTTCATACTTACGAGGTGGTCAAAGGCGCGTTGGCAAAGGAGGGCCTTTTTACAAACCTAGGAGAAACTGATGGTCATGCCCAATTCGAACAAGCGAATCCTGGCGCCAAAGAATTGATAGCATTCCTCAATTGTGGAACAGATCCTTTTGACGCTCTGCGAAAAAACGTTCAAGCATCAAAATCGCAATGGATTGCAAGCTTCAAACACCGTTATCATGCGGAGATCTTATTTGAAGTTTTTAAAGAACGTCTTAATCTGACATTCAACCAAGATAAAGATAAATTTAGAGATATTCGATTAGCTCTCGCACAAAACATCCGCAAACTCTTAGGAGAGGACAAGCTCTCTTTAGCACAAGCAGCAAACCTGGTCGAGAAAGAATTGACCGAGGGATATTGGATGGATGAGGAGGAAGAGGACTTGCGCATGTTCGTCCCCGCCAGATTTAATGACAGTGGCGTGATTTTCTTCCTCCAAACCTTCGGCTTCTTCGAGGCCAGTAATGAGATCGTCCCAGGAAAAACGAATGAAGAGCTCCTCAAAGCCTATGTACCTAAAAATTGAAGGTCTTTGGAGCACCCTGTGCAAGGAAAAGAAGCATTCTCCTCTTGAAACAAAACAGGCAAGTCCCTTAGACTGCGCCTCTTTGCTGGCGTAGCTCAATTGGTAGAGCGCCCGATTTGTAATCGGATGGTTGTGGGTTCAATTCCTACCGCCAGCAACCACTCTTCGGGGGTGTCGCATAGCGGCAATTGCAAGGGACTGTAAATCCCTCGACTTCGGTCTCCGGCGGTTCGAGTCCGCCCGCCCCCAATGAGCCTAAGCCAGCGTCAAATTGACATTAGCTCTTTTCTTCATTTGCTTTTTTCTGAAGTCACCCCTTTTTCTTCTAACTTTATATAACCCATTGAAAAAGGGGTCCTTATCGTCAATTCAATCCCCTAGCCCCATCCCAATGACAGGATGTCTATTGGGAAAAAGGCTCTCATCGCTGGTGAGAGCAGAAGCACAAGATGTGCGATCGCTCTTACCGTTTATACCAATTCCCGAAGATAAAATCATAAAGTGCACCTGCATTTTGCCGAGGACCAAAGCTTAGGAGTAGAGCGCAACTCATGCAGTTGCCGAGAACGAAAGCGCAGGCCCGCAGGCAAAAGACAGCTACAATCTCTGAAATTTTTAACTGAGATCCATATTACTCGCCATTCCAAGCCGAGTCCCATGTAGCCATGTCAGCGAGGGAGACTCCGAGTTTTTTGGCTCTCTGAGCGTAGTTGAAACCCATAGGAATCTGCATTAAAAAAGGCTTAATGTCTTTTTTATCGAAGATAATGTCAGGGGTGCGCAGCAGGTAAGACAAGTAAGAGCGCCAATTATAATGCTCAGAAATGACTCTCCAACCATAACTCAGCATCGGCAACCAAAGTTGGCGTCTTCTCCCCTCTTCGGGCGCAATTAAGGCTCCTTCAGAGGAAAAAAAAGCCTCTGCGAGATGATCTTGCGGCTCAAAAAGACAAACGCCATTTGTGGCGCGTGGATTTGCTTCGATCGCGAGAATTCCACGACCAGGCACTTCAATAAAATCAAAGCCCACTTGGCCTGTGTAGTTCTCCTTTTGGATAAAATGCTCCACCCATCGCAAGATCCCCTCATGCACCACCGAACGAAAGGTCAGACAATAGTGGCCATCGACAGCAAACTCAACGGGATAGCAAGTGTGTGCTCGCAACTTCCCTTCGTAGCAAACGCTATAAGTGCAAAATCGGTTCCCCTCCAACCACTCTTGAGCAATCCAAGGATTTTGAGGGTTGAAACGGACCTTAGGAGGAGCCTTCCCCTTTTCAACTTTGAAGATGGCAAGGCCCGCTCTTGAGTAAACACTCTTGAGTGCATAAGCTCCTTCAAAAGGGAGATGCTTCAATTGCGTCTCATTTTCTACTACAACCGTATGAGGAGCGTTAATTCCAAACTCACACTGCCTTTTATAAAATTTCCACTTATTATGTAACCGGACCATTTGGTTAAAAGGGCTGCAAAATATCCTTGTCTCCTTAGGAAAAAGAGCTAAGCCTTGTGAGACATACAACACCTCTTCAAACGTGGGAATCAGAAGATCAATTTTTTCTTCTCGACAAACATTTACCAGCCCATCGACAAAAGCCTTAGGGTCATGCCGGGGGGAGGGGACGACCAGATTTTTGGCCACGGCATTCGAGTAGCGGCAAAAATGCCATTTCCAAGGATCAGCTATAACCACTGTATGCCCAGCTGCGTTAAGCTGCCGCGCTAAATCAACCGTAAAGGGAAGTCTTGCTCCAGTAAGTAAAATCCGTTTTTTCACTCTCCCCTCCTTCGGTCCCAAAAATGACATCCGTTAAACTCAAAAGATCCCACTTTTCCAGCTTCCTAACACCCTCACATCATTTTGTAAAAGTTTATTCTAAAAAGAAGGCAAAATCGCTTACCAGCTATACTCTCCCTCATGGAAAAATCGGGACTCCAAAAACGGCTCGAAAGCGCGACAAGAAAAGCGCTCTACGACTACCAAATGGTAGAGGGTGTGGACAGAGTCTCTGTCGCTTTGAGTGGCGGCAAGGACAGCATCACCTTACTGCACCTGCTTCATACGATCAGCGGCCGTGGATTTGCCCCTTTTGAGCTCGTCGCGATCCATGTCAGCGGAGAATTTTCGTGCGGAGCGGGGGTACAGTTAGATTTTCTCGAGCGCACCTGTGCCTCTTTGAATGTGCCTCTCATTATCCGAAAATCGACCCAAACTCTAGAAAAGCTAGAGTGTTACAGCTGTTCCCGAGAGAGAAGGTCTCTCCTCTTTGAAGCGGCAAAAGAGGCCAACGCCCCTACGATTGCCTTTGGCCATCACCGAGATGACAGCGCGCAAACTCTTTTAATGAATCTCCTCCATAAAGGGGAATTCGCAGCGATTCTTCCTGTTGTGCCCATGCACGCCTATGGCATCCGTCTGATCCGCCCCCTGATTTTGCTCGAAGAGGAGGAAATTAGGCGATTTGCTCTCCAAGAGGGATTTGCGAGAATTACTTGTCAGTGCCCTGTCGGACAACGCTCAAAGCGTCAAGATACGAAGAATTTATTAGCCCATATGGAAGAGCTCTTTCCCTATGCATCGGCGAATCTCGCCCGAGCGGGGCTCCTCTACGGCTCTGATAAAGCCACTCGCGTTTCTACGCCGCCAATGGGATGACAGAAAAAGACCTATTCCTTAAAATAGCATGTGAAAATTAGGGAATAGAGATGAGTCATGCACTTTACCCAGAAGAAAGAATAAAGCCTCTTTTCTACTACACCTATTTTTTCCTTAAATCTACTGCAGTCTCCGCATCCATCGGCGCAGTTATTGGGAGGGTTTTCAAATGGTACACCCCATCACACGCGGCCATGATGGGGGCTTTTTTCGGAGCCACTAAATTTCCTGCAGTGCATCTTCTCCTCCATCAGTGTGCCAAAATCAACCGAAAGCAATTCGAGGAAGGAAACGGCAACCCTGCACCTAAAGAAGATGTATGCTCTTTAATAAATACTACTTTTCTTGCCATCTTTGCTTGCGCTTTATCTCCCTTAGCGGTCAAGTTTTTTAAAAAACCTACTGATCTACGTCTCCTCTTACATTTTCACTGTTCCTCCTCCGTTTTTGGCCTCCTGGCATTCTCGAAAATAACAACGACCTTCTGTCGAAGCATCGATAAAAACGGCCGCGGAACATGGTGGGAACATTGGGCAGAAGAGGAATGGTTGACAAGACCCTCACCCCCCTCTATTGATGCGAAAATCCGCTGGGAAAACTTCACTCGCCATCCTAAAGCCCTAAAAAGGGAAGACACTACTCTCCTCCCCACGATCAACGATTGGGCTAACTTATGCGCAATGAACAATGTCCCTTCCGCTATGCTGCTAAAAACCCTCAATGCAATGCAACAAGACACAAGCGAAGAGTATCGATATCTTGAAAACCTCCTCGCTCAACTCTATCACAAATTGGCAACAGAAAAAAATAATCACACCCGCAAGCAAACGCTCCTTTTCTTAGAAAATAAATTAAGCACCTGTGTCCTTCAATGGTTTGATTCGATTTATAAAGTTATTTACGAAACATTCGAGTATCATAAATTCAATAGTTTGGAAGTCAAAAAAGCAGATATTTTGCAGTGGGCTCTAACGATCGATCAAGAAATTCGTGAAGGTATATTGAAAAATAAAATTTCAGATTTTGAACCTAAAGTGCAAACTTCTGTTCATCATTATGAAATTGCAAAAAAAGAGCTCGCGAGGGAAAAGATTTTTGCGCCTCCAGGAGGGGTTGATGGGTATGCTCTCTTTCAACGGGCGCATCCGGCAACGAATCCACCTCTTATCTCTTTCTCCCAACAAATAAGAGATTCAAGAACTTATTGGACAATGGCCTTTAAGCATCGATATGATGCAAAAACTCTCCACACCGTGTTTAAGCAAAAAATCAATGATTTCATGAGTCACAGCATCTCTAAAGTGCCTCATAGGCTTGCAAGCCTACAATCCTCTCTTGGGGATGCCGTTCGCAACCTCTTAGGAATCAACAATATCTCTCTCAAGCAAGCAGAGCAACTGGTGAGAAGTGAGTTTTTTGATCACCCAGAAGGGGAACACAACCCAACCTTCAATGATGCTGGCACCTTCTTCTTTCTCCAAGTCTGCGGTTTCTTCGAATTGGAGGACGGAATCGTTCCAGGAAAAAGCAATGAAGAGCTTCTCGCACACTATATACCCAATTAAGTTGAAGAATTGGTTTTTCGTGCCAGAGCCCGTGCCCGACTCTCTTAATTAGCTGTTCCCTCGAGCCATTTTGGTGAGCATCGCTACAACTCGAATCAACAATGCGCGTCCTTCGGGGATTTTAGAGTGGGAGCGAATTTTTTGGAGAGTACTTTTTCAAAATCTGGCGCAGGCTCTGGCACGAAAAACCAATTCTTCATTCAATAGACCTCTTTCGAAATTCAATCATGTCAGTTGTCAAGATTAGGTGGCTGGCACTTGGCATAAAGGTAAGTAAGGTAGAAGTCTCGGGCTGCTCTTG
>JAFEGQ010000138.1 GCA_018239785.1 Verrucomicrobiota bacterium | reverse complement strand
TGGAGCTGATCGCTCTTGGAGTGGGCTTGGGGTTAATCGCCCTTGAGTTGTTTGTGTTGCCAGGCTTTGGGGTCGCAGGGATTTTGGGAATTCTGCTCGCAGGAGGGGCTTTAGTTGTGCTTCTTTTGCCGGGATTAAGGAAAATCGACTTTAGTTGGAAAACAGGCAGTGTGAACGCTGCGTTTGAGGTTGTCATCGAGAGGCTGGCCTATTTGGGAGGAGCGCTTATTCTGGGAGTTTTCCTGATGTTTTTCCTCTCTCGGTATGTTTTGCCGAAGATGACCCGATTTTCCAAGCTCATCTTACATGAGGATCAGACGGGGTATATCGCGACGCTCGATATGAAGCAGCTGCCTCCCGTGGGACAACAGGGGGTGGCCAAAACGGTCTTAAGACCAGCTGGCAAGGTGGAGATCGGAGATTTGGTCTATGATGCGGTGAGCATAGGCAGTTTTATTGATAAAGGAGCTGCTGTAGAGGTGGTGCGCTATGAGGGAAGTCGCATGGTGGTGAAGCGCTGTTCCTCTTGATTTGACGAAAAGGTCTTTTGGTGGCAAGGTGGTAAAAATGAAATTACGAGGGTTTTAAGATGAGTGTTGGCACAAAAACATGCGCATGGGTTGTTGTTGCAAATGGGGCTTTGGCCAAAGTATTTCAGTCCGTAGATGGTTCCCCTTTAGAGCTCGTAGAGGAGCATGAACATCCTCAATCGAGGATGTGCCAAAGAGATCTTCATATTCCTCCAGGAGGGTATACCGAGGCAGAGCCTATCCATCCGACGGGGACGCATGAGGAGGAGGAGATTCTATTTGCCAAACAGCTCGTCAAGCACCTTGACGCATGCCATGTTAAGAAGAAATTCAATAAACTCTATCTGATTGCTGGCCCTAAGTTGCTGGGATATTTGCGGCAAGAGATGCGTCACCACACGATGCTCCAAAAGACCATCTCCGGTGAGGTGCACCGGGATCTTACCCACCAGCTGTTGAAAGAAATTCGGGAGCACCTCCCTCCAACACTTTAGCTTCCAAAAAAACAGACGTTTCTTTAAGATCCTCTTTCTTATGTTGTCAAAACAAGAAGAGGCTTGGCTGAGCAGCCTACAAGAAGATCCTGGGCCAGAGAAAATCTCTTCCGCCGTAGGATATGCCCTCAGCCCCTACTATGGGGACCCTCAGTTCCTCGATCTCACTTTGCATAAAGTCCGCTTGAGAAAGGATGGGTTTTTGGGAAAGTCCACATCCCATTACTCTTTGGAAGTCCTCGAGGAAAGATTTGCGCGGACGATGGCTCGGATCTGTCAACAGCAAGATTGGGAGTGTTTGGGTCCTGTTTGGAAAAGTTATTACCAGGGTGTTTTCTCGATCGATGCAATAAAAAAAATCGTCAATACTGGGCGTTGCTCTTTTGAGGCTGACGCTTGGGACCATCCTTTGGTTTGGGACCAAGAAAAGGCGGGCACGTTGGAATGGGTTTCGGATGAGTATGGACAGCGGAGGATTCGCCTGCAAACTAGCTCCCCGGAGTTGTCCCTCTTTATGCTTAAAGATTCTGCGTTTTATATTAATCGGCTGACCTTCCAGTGCGGCCTCTTAAGGCTCCCCATCGAGCCCTCTCGGGCCCTGCAGCTCCTTCGAGCCCCCCAACTTGAAAGTCGATCCCTCTCCTCTCTTGCTCCGACACTTTCTAAAATGGTTCCAGAGATCGATGTTCCCCAAATCACTTATGTGGAGCTTCCCGCAGCTCCGCCCCAACCTGTCTTGATTTTGGAGAGTGCACAAAAAGATTGGTACTATCGCGACCATTTAACAGCTTCTTTAGCTTTTAAATATGGAGGGGAGTTCGAATTATTTTTTGATGACCATCGCCCCTCGACTGCTACCCGCGCTGTTAAAAACACCGTATATACAATTAAGCGAGATATTGCAGCAGAGGAGGTTGCAAAGAATCGACTGTTGCGAGAGGGGTGGCGGGGTTTGAGCCATCCTTCTCACTCGTTTATTTTGCAGACTAACGACTCTGTTGCTGAAGCAAATCGAGCTGTTCTTGACCTGACTCCTACTCTTAGAAAAGAAGGGTGGATGGTCAGAGTGGGCACCCGTTTTCCCTGCCAAGAGTTATTTGACGAACAAAGAGGTTATATTCACCTCTTTGAGGGGGGGCATGACTGGTTTGACCTCGAATTGGGAACAATCGTTGACAACAAGCGGGTGAATCTTGTCCCCGCCATCAAAAAGGCTATCGAAGAATTTGTTGCAAGAGGGGTCAATTTCGACAATTTTTCCTCAGACTATCCGGTGCGTATTGAAGTAGAAGAGACAGGGGAGTGGATTTTGTGGCCTGGGGATCGCTTTAAAAATCTATTAGGAATTTTTTTAGATGTTTTGGGGAAAGAGAATGGAGAGAAAATTCGCATTCCTAAAACGCAACTGGCTATTCTTTGGGAGTTAGAGGCCAACACGAGGCTGAAATGGGAGGCACCAGAGCAGTATAGGGTCATCCAAAATCGTTTTAAAGAGGTTAGCGCCGTTGAAAAGGTCTCTTTGCCAAAGGGACTCCAGTGTACTTTGCGCCCCTATCAAGTTGAAGGGGTGAGCTGGCTGCAATTTTTGAGTGCTTTTGGTTTGTCTGGGATCTTGGCAGATGATATGGGGCTTGGAAAAACTGTTCAGGCAATTACTCATATTCTCATTGAGAAAGAAACAGGGCGAATGAAAGCCCCCGTTCTCATTGTAGCGCCAACGACTTTGATGGACAATTGGCTAAATGAATGTCAGAAATTTGCCCCCGGGCTCAAGGTGTTGATTTTACAAGGTCAAAGAAGGCATCCCCAGTTTGAGAAAATCAAGGAGCATGATGTTATTCTCACTACTTATCCTTTATTGGTTCGGGATCTTCCTGTCCTCCTAGAGCGAGAGTTTCATATGCTTATTCTTGACGAGGCGCAGAATGTCAAAAACGAAAAAACGCAGGCACATAAAGCTCTTTCCCAGATTCATGCAACACATCGTCTCTGCCTCACAGGGACTCCGATGGAGAATCACCTGGGGGAGCTTTGGTCCTTGTTTCACCTGCTCCTCCCTGGGTTTCTTGGCAATGAGAGGCAATTTCAGACCCAATTCCGCAGACCTATTGAAAAAGAGGGCTCCTTGGAAAGGAAGCGGATTTTACAGACGCGGATTCGCCCCTTTATGTTGCGAAGAACGAAAGAAGAGGTGGTGTTAGAGCTACCTCCCAAGACCGAGATCATTGTTCCTATTGACTTAACCTCTCATCAGCAGGATCTTTACGAAGGGGTCCGTTTGGCAATGATGGAGAAGGTGCTTGCTGAAGTGGAGAAAAAGGGGCTTAAGCGAAGCCATATTATCGTCCTCGATGCGCTTCTCAAATTGCGGCAAATTTGCTGTGACCCGAGATTGTTAGAAAAAGGGGGAGGTGAGGATTCTGCGAAGGTAATTTATTTGCGCGAGACGCTGCCCCAAATGATTCAAGAGGGGAGAAAGATCCTCCTTTTCTCACAATTTGCAAGTATGCTACAGCTCATCGAAGAGGAGCTTAGAGCTCTCAATCTCCCTTATGGAATAATTACTGGAGAAACAGGTGACCGTCGTACTCCTGTGGAAGCGTTTCAGAGTGCGAAGATGCCAATCCTTCTCCTTAGCTTGAAGGCAGCAGGGACGGGTCTGAATTTGACGGCAGCTGATACTGTCATCCATTACGATCCTTGGTGGAATCCAGCTGTTGAGAGTCAAGCGACCGACCGCGCTTATCGGATCGGCCAAGAGAGACCAGTCTTTGTCTATAAACTCATTGCTAGCCACTCAGTTGAGAAGAAAATTCTAAAGCTCCAAGCGAAAAAGCAAGCGCTCTTGCAAGATATTTTTGAGGCTTCCTCTGCCTCCCCTTTCGCCTTAGACATGGGAGAATTGCGTGCCCTTTTCGAACCCCTCCATCCATAGGAGTTCCTGATGATGAACGCATTAATTTTTATCGGCTTTGGCCTTTTGCTTGTTTTACTCGAGTTTGTGCTGCCAGGCGGGGTGGTTGGTGCCGTTGGGGCTGTCTTGGTCGCTGTGGGTTTGGTCTTGTTTGGAGCCTTCAGCCCCTCTCCTTTTTGGACCGCAAGTGTTGCCTTAGGGACTTTAGTCTTGCTCTCTTTTGCGGTGTTTTTGATTCTCAAGCGGTTGCGCCGCTCCAAGAAAGGAGGGGGCATCTACTTACAAGACGACCAAGAGGGGTACTATGCCTCTAGTTGGGCAGAAGAGCTGATTGGCGAAGAGGGGGAGGTGGTCTCTCCGTTGCGCCCCTCTGGGCATATCGAGCTGAAAGGGGAGCGTTATCAAGCAGTGTCGAGTATCGGCTACTTCGATTTAGGAACGAAAGTGATTGTGATTGGCGGCGAGGGATCTCACCTCATCGTGAAGAAAAAGGAAATAAAATGATTTTTGCGCATATCCCTACAGAAGTTTACGTGTTAATTGTCTTAGCGGCTATTGCGATTTTTATCGTATTGGCGATTTTAGGCCGTTTTATCTCACTTTGGTTTCAAGCGTTTGTTTCAGGCACGCCCATTTCGCTGATCAATATTGTGGGGATGAGCTTGCGGAAGATCCCCCCAAAAATCATCGTCAACGCCCGCATTAACTCCTATAAAGCAGGCTTAAAACAGATTTCCGTCTCTGATTTAGAGACCCATTACCTCGCCCGCGGCCATGTCCTTGAGGTGGTGGCAGCGATGATTGCCGCTGATAAGGCGAATATTCCCCTCGATTGGCGACAAGCCACTGCGATTGATCTGGCTGGACGAGACATCTTCGATGCAGTCAAAACATCGGTCTACCCAAGAGTGATCGATTGCCCTGAAAGAACTCAAGGAGCTTTTATCACTGCCGTTGCTAAAGACGGAGTGCAGCTCAAATGTCGGGCAAGGGTCACCGTACGCACCAACTTGAAACAGCTCGTGGGGGGAGCAACGGAAGAGACGGTGATCGCGCGAGTAGGGGAGGGGATTGTCAGTGCGATTGGCTCGGCACAGACCCACCTCGATGTGCTCGAAGCTCCTGATAAAATTTCTCGCTTGGTTCTCGATCGGGGCCTTGATGCCCAGACCGCTTTTGAGATTCTTTCTATCGATATCGCTGACATTGATGTGGGGGAAAACATTGGAGCTCGTTTAAGAGCGGATCGAGCAGAGTCTGATAAACGCATAGCTCAAGCGAAAGCAGAAGAACGGCGGGCGATGGCTGTTGCTGCCGAGAGGGAGAATTTTGCTAAGGTGAAAGAGATGGAGGCGAAACTTGTGGAAGCAGAAGCGCTGATTCCAAAAGCCATCGCCAATGCCTTTGATCAAGGCAATTTGGGGGTCTTTGACTATCTCAAGATGAAAAATCTCCAAGCGGATACCAAGATGCGCCAGTCGGTTTCTGAAGAGGCCCCTAAGCATGAAATTCTTTGATCTGATCGGTTTTTTGGTTGTCCTCTTGGCCCTTTTTGCCCCCCTTTTGCGCCGATTATTGAGTAAACCGACCCGTAAAGAAGAGAAAAGTGAAGAGGAACACGAGGCGCTGACCCGTTTTTTTCAGACACTTGGACAACCAGTTCCCCAGGAATTGCAACAAGAAAAACCTTCCCCCGTCATCCCCAAACGGGAGACTAAGGCTTTTAAGCCCCAGTTGACCAGTCAACAAGGGCAGCCCGTCCGCTCTCTTGAAACCCTTACCGATGACGCGTATGTCTCAGTGAAAAAGCAACCATCTCAGATTGCGTTGTTGATTCGGAGGAAAGATTCTTTGAAGGAGATGATTCTCTTGAGGGAGCTTTTTGACCCTCCTGTAGGATGGCGTTAAATTTCTTTCCTAAAATCTATCTTTATTTAAGCATTCTTAATTAGGCCATTAGATCAACAAAATCATTAGTTTACACTCAATATCTAATGCGATATTTAAATATTCTGTTTCTAACAAGATATTTATATATATAAATTAAATGATATGTAAGATGGGGGAAAGAAGAACTAGAGGCAAACTATGGATATTTCCAAAATCGCAGCTTTATTTAATTGGGCAGTTGAATCTGTCGGTCATCTCTTCATAGACCACGGAAAATTGACAAAGCTCACTAAAGTTTTGCTCGTCAGCGCTGCTGCTCTTACAGGAACCGGAGTTATTTTTATAGCTAAAACAATTTCAGAACAAGTAAAAGACTATAAAATCAACCAAGAAAAAAAGAAAAAATTTATTGAAAATACAGAATCAATCGATAGTAAGAATTTGATGGAGAAAATAGAAGAAGTCTCTCAATCGTCAGGCAAGCAGGTCATTGCATTTCAACCTATCCGAGAAAAAGACGTTGAAGAAATTAAAGTACCTATAGAATCCTTTCTCAAAGAAAATAATAATAAGCCTACCGTTCATTTCAAGACTGCCAAAGGCTCCTTTGAGATTGTGTTGACAGTCAAAGGCGACTCTTTTTTTAACAGTAAGTTTTCTGTTCTCACACAAAAAGATCCTAATGGTCCAAGCGAACTCGTAGAGAAAACAGGAAAAGAGATATATAATGAAGATTTCTTAGAATCAATAGGCTTGGGGATTGATCAAGAAATGGAGGAATTCAGAAAATGGTTTAGCGAAGGAAAGCTGAATCATCCTGGTGTTGTAGAAAAACCTCCCACTGAAGAAAAACAAGAGGCATTCATTTTTCGTCCTCGAGAATCAGAACCTAAGAAGGATCTTGAAAAGAGTCCTTTCGAAAAGGTGCTGCGAGATCAAAGATATCAGAATGTTAAAGTTATTAGAGACAAGAATAATGGTTATAATATGTATTTTGGCAATACACAAATAGAAAACAAAGTGAAAATAGTAAGCAATTCGGGCGACTTTAAGACGACACGATTTGAAGTCGAAACTACGAACCTCCACAGCAAATCCCCAAAACAAAGTATTTCACATACCTATACAGGGGCCGAAATCCTCAACGAACGCCCCGATCTTCAAGATATCCAAAAACTGTTTGGCCAGTTAGTCCCTCTACCTACGATCGACTTTAATGATTCCGATAAGGTCCCGACAGCTAATTTTGAAACCGATAAACAAAAATTAAAAATTCGACTTTTTATCAGAGGAAAATCCTTTGACGACACCGTGTTTTATATTCGCTCTAAAACTAAATCATTGTTTATCGAAGAAAGAGAATGGACACGCATTGCCATGAATGGGAAGCAGATCAGTGAAAGATTATTTGGCAATGAATACAATGCGAAAAATCTAGAAATGCTCATTAAATTCTTTAAAGAAGGGGTGCTTTATTCAGAGGATTAAAAGCGAGGTAATTGCAAAACTAGAGAAAAAGACAATTTTTCGGGGGTTGATCATATCAACCTCTGCTCAACACCCGAAAAATCGCCTTTTTCCTAGTTCTGTAATTTCAGGAACAACCCACATGCACT
>JAFEGQ010000137.1 GCA_018239785.1 Verrucomicrobiota bacterium | reverse complement strand
GATCATGATAGACGTCGTCGACATAGTGCAGGACATTGTACCTCCTTCGTGGAAAAATAAGAGAGGCATCATCGCGCTTTTAGTCCTCAACCATCAACGAAAATCTTCATGCGGAAGCCCTGGGCTTCTTGTCGATTTTGCCAAGTCTCGTGGAATTGACATCATTATTCGCGCTATTCGGACGATTTTTGACTTTGAACATGAAACATTGCAGGCTCAAGTGAATCGCTATTTAGGCGAAGTGGAGACCTTTTATCTTGTCGTCGATGCAAAATCTCGTCTCATTAGCTCCACTCTCGCACGTGAGATTGCCTCTCATGGGAGGAGGCTGACCGACTTTATTCCTCGAGAGATTGAGGAAGCGGTCTTTCACAGGCTATTCCAAGCAAAAGGCAACTGATAAGAGCAAGCATCCTATTACCCATAAGCTATCAAGCCAAAGATCTACTAGAAATTTTTCATCCGTACGTACCGCTTACGGTGAATATGAAGAAACAGGGCGCTTGACCCGGGCCAAAAAGATAATTCTTTCGAATGCTTCCATAAAAAACCAAGCTTTTAGAAGTAGCTTCTCCTTCAGGAACCAACAGCACGGGCGGCATGTGCGTAGTTGAGGAGATGAAAAGGTCCAATCGCTTGTTCTTGGACTCCTCCATAGATGAGAAATCCTCTATTGCAGCGCTCTTCTGTCAACTTGTGAAAAAACTCTAGGTTTTTGAGAAAGGCACTATGAAAGGTCTTGGCCGCCTTGATTTCGATAGGCACAAGCTGATGCCCAGTCTGAAAAAGAAGATCCACTTCATGGCCGTGAGCATCGCGGAAATAGTAAAGCTGTGGGTCTAATCCTTTGTTTAATCTGCCCTTCATTAGCTCTAAAACTACCAGATTTTCTACGAGATTCCCCCTCAAAGGATCGCGAGCCATTTGAGCACTGTTTTCGATCCCCAAAAGATAGCTCGCTAAACCCACATCAGTGAAGTAAAGCTTGGGTGCTTTGACAACCCTTTTTCCAAAATTTTCAAAATAAGGTTGCAAACGTATGAGAATATAAGAAGCCTCTAAAATGGAAATCCACTCTTTAACGGTAGGAGAAGAAATACCCACATCGTTGCCAAGACTTTCCAAGTTAAGCAATTGCCCGACGCGTCCCGCACAAAGGCGGACAAACCGCTGAAATTGGACAAGATCTTTGACGCGAATCAACTGCCGCAAATCCCTCTCCACATAGGTTTGGAAATAGTTGCGATAAGCTTTAGTCGGATCTAACTGATCCTTGTAAATCCGAGGATACCCCCCCTTCAACAACACCTCATCGAGGGAAGTGTCGATCCCCGCATCGGCCAATTCAACAAGGCTCAAGGGGAGCAACTCTAGCAGCGCTGTGCGTCCTGCAAGGGACTGGGTCACTGCCTGGTGCAGTTCCAATTGGTGACTCCCCGTCAGGATAAACATCCCTTTTTTCTGACTCTCATCGACAATGAGCTGAATGTAGGAGAGCAATGTGGGAACACGCTGGATTTCGTCTAAGATAGCTCCTTCAGGATAGTGTTCCAAAAAGCCGCGCGGATCGTTGTGCGCCATCTCTTGCGTGTCTATCGCCTCCAAATTAACGTATGACTTATTTGGAAACGTATGCCGAACAAGGGTGGTCTTTCCTGATTGGCGAGGACCCATGATCGTAACAACGGGATAGGAAAGTGCAAGTGCCTCTAACTCAGCTGTTATAGAGCGATGGTACATAAAATCCGGATATCTTGAAGTTCAACTTCAGATTAGCCGGATTCTATCCATCTGTCAATCCATTGAAACCTCAATGAAACACCTCAAGAATCTGGGTATTTACGGGTATGAATATAGGTATTGCTCATTTGGGGTATTTCTGGATACAATCGGGTATATTCAGCTATCAAATTGGGGATGGGCAGATGAATATAGATTTAACGAAAATTTTAATAACCCCAGAAATACTGACTTTAATCAGCGAAATCGATGAGTTCAAGGGAGCTTGGGAACTCCTTAGTCGCCTGACTCCAGAGAGATTACAGCAACTGAAAAAGGTGGCCACCATTGAAAGCATTGGATCGTCCACGCGCATTGAGGGATCAAAATTATCAGATCGCGAAGTTGAGCAACTTCTTGCCAACCTCAACACCTATTCATTTATCTCAAGAGATGAACAGGAAGTTGCTGGATACGCTTTCGTATGCGAAGAAATTTTTCAAGGATTTGAATCGATCCCCTTCACAGAAAATATTATCAAAAAACTTCATGGCTGGCTGCTCAAATTCTCTGATAAAGATCAGAGGCATAGAGGCGACTATAAACAACTATCTAATAACGTAGAAGCCTTTGATGAAGCTGGAAAAAGCCTCGGAGTCGTTTTTGAAACAGCTTCTCCTTTTGAAACGCCTTTGAAAATGCAGGAGCTGATCTTTTGGACGCGTGAACAGCTAGAGCAAAAAACTCTACATCCCTTACTCATTATTGGGATTTTTATTGTCGTTTTTTTGGCGATTCACCCCTTTCAAGATGGCAATGGGAGATTATCTAGATGTTTGACCACTTTACTTCTCTTAAAGTCTGGCTATCTTTACGTGCCCTATCTCTCTCTAGAAAGCATCATAGAGCATGATAAAAGACATTACTATTTTGCTCTCAGAAAAACACAAGCGAGTTTAAAATCCGAATCTCTCGATTTTGGCCCGTGGCTACTTTTCTTCTTAAGAGCGCTACAAAAACAAAAAACTTGCCTCGCACAAAAGATCTCTAAGGAAAAAGCCCTGATCTACCTTCCAGAACTCGCAGGTCAGATCATTAACTTAATTTATGATCACGGAAGACTCGATATCGGAAACATTGAGAAATTGACAGGAGCTAACCGCAATACGCTCAAAAAGCATCTTGCTAATTTGACCAAGCAAGGGAGCATCTTGCGCCTTGGCAAGGGAAAAGGAACTTGGTACACCCTGCCATAGTTAGGAAAGACGCCTGCGCAAGTTGTGCAATTCGTCGGCAAGGGTTTTAGGAAGATGGGCTCCAAAGAGCTTAAAATAATACTCCAGATCTTGCGCCTCTTGCAGCCACTGTTGCCGATCCACATGAAAGAGCGCTTTCACGTTCACCTCTAGATCAGAGACATCAAAAGCCTCAGGGGTAGGAAGGAATCCTATAGGGCTCTCCTCCGCAGCTCCTCTGCCATCACACCGCTCAAAAATCCATTTCAGTACTCGTATGTTTTCCCCATAACCAGGCCACAAAAAATTCCCCGATGCATCCTTCAGGAACCAATTGCAGTAAAAGATCTTGGGCAACTTCTCTGCTTGCAAAGCTCCCCCAACATCGAGCCAATGCTGAAAATAATCGCCCATGTGATAGCCACAAAAAGGAAGCATGGCAAATGGATCATGGCGCAATTTTCCCACTACCCCTGCTGCTGCTGCGGTCGTTTCAGAGGAAACTGTCGCCCCTAAAAAAGTGCCATGGTCCCACCCAAACGACTGGAAGACGAGAGGGACCGTCGAAGACCTGCGCCCTCCAAAAAGAATCGCAGAGATGGGGACACCGTTGGGATCATTCCAAGCGGGATCCACGACAGGACATTGAGCAAGAGGTGTAGTAAACCGGGCGTTAGGGTGGGCTGCAGGCTCGCCTGACTGAGGATCCCACCTCCCTCCTCGCCAATCGCGAAGAAGAGGAGGAGGATCTTCTCCACACCCTTCCCACCATACATCGCCAAGGGGCTCAAGAGCGCAGTTGGTGAATATCGTATTTTTTTTCATCGCAGCAACGGCGTTGGGGTTGGAGGTCATCGATGTTCCAGGAGCCACTCCAAACATCCCAGATTCTGGGTTGATCGCCCAAAGACGCCCATCTTCTCCCTCTCTCATCCAACAGATGTCATCCCCTACCGTCTCGATCTTCCAATCGGGCAAAGAAGAGGTCAACATCGCTAAATTGGTCTTTCCACAGGCGCTGGGAAAAGCGGCGGCAATATAGCGTTTTTCCCCCTCAGGATTGGTAATCCCTAAGATCAACATATGCTCAGCAAGCCAACCTTGATCGCGCCCTATCACCGAGGCAATGCGCAATGCCAAACACTTTTTCCCTAAAAGAGCGTTGCCCCCATACCCAGAACCATAGGACCAAATTTCACGACTTTTCGGGAAATGGGCCAGTACTGTCTCTTCAGGATTGCAAGGCCAAGGGGGATCTTTCTCTTTTGGTGTTAAAGGCTTGCCCACCGAGTGGACACACGGAATAAACTCTAGGTCCCCTCCAAGCACATCCAGGACTTCCTTCCCCATACGGGTCATGATTCTCATATTGACCACAACATAAGGAGAATCAGTCACTTGGACGCCAATAAGAGACATCTTGGAACCTAAGGGCCCCATGCTAAAGGGAATCACATACATGGTCCTCCCTCGCATACAACCGTTGAACAAACGACGCAAATGGGGACGCATTTCTGAAGGCTTGCGCCAATTGTTGGTAGGCCCAGCCTCCTCCTCCGTCTCAGAGCAGATGAAGGTGCGTTCCTCAATACGGGCAACATCTTTGGGGTTAGAGCAGGCGAGATAGCTGCCCAGGCGCTCATAAGGATTGAGTTTAATAAACGTCCCCGCAGCGACTAGATCTGCACAAAGCCGGTCATTCTCTTGCTTCGATCCATCACACACATGAACTCTATCTGGGTGGCAAAGATCGATGAGCTCTCGCAGCCAATTGCGCAACTCTAGGTGGACCAGATGTTCAACATCCAACACTTGCATCAGACCCCCTGCTCTCTTCTTCGTATTAGATTCAAGAAAATCGGGCAAGGGCAATTGATCGCAAAGCGATGAACTCTATAAACCTACGCTTTTTCTACGCTTAAATTTGTCGAGATACTCAAGCGCTTTACCCGTCCCCAGGCATACAACGAGAAGGGGATTGGGAGCGACAATCACAGGCAACCCTGTTTCTTTTGTCAACGCCTTATCAAGCCCCTTGATCAAAGCACCTCCCCCAGCAAGTACCATCCCCCGCTCGACTAAGTCGGCAGCAAGTTCGGGAGGGCAATCTTCTAAAGTCGATTTTACCGCAGCTACAATTTGCCCGATCGGCTCTGCTAAACACTCTCGAATCTCCACCGAATTGAGCCTCTTGGTGACCGGCAAGCCCGCCACTTGGTCGCGCCCGCGCACCTCCATCTCCAACTCGCTCCCTTCCAGAGGATAGGCCGAGCCAATCGTGATTTTGATCTCCTCAGCCGTCCTAAAGCCAATCATCAAGTTGTAAGTGCGGCGCATGTAGTTGATGATGCACTCATCAAACTCATCCCCTGCAATCCGAAGAGAGCGAGATTCAACAATCCCCCCAAGAGAGATGATCGCAATCTCGGTCGTCCCCCCCCCAATGTCGATAATCATATTGGCCGAAGGCTCATGCACGGGAAGATCGGCTCCAATGGCTGCCGCCATCGGCTCTTCGATCAAAATAACCTCTTGCGCACCTGCGTGGAGGGCGGAATCTTCAACTGCTCGCTTTTCCACCCCCGTAATCCCCGAAGGGACGGCGATCAAAATCTTTGGGCGAAATAAACTCCTCACCGGAGTGACTTTTTTAATGAGCGCTTTGAGCATCCCCTCTGCGATCTCAAAGTCGGCAATGACCCCATCTTTCATCGGGCGCACAGCGTGGATCTTTCGAGGTGTTTTTCCAAGCATCGCCTTTGCCTTGTGCCCAACAGCGAGCACCTCGTTGGTCGTCGAGTCGACCGCTACCACCGAGGGCTCAGACAGGACAATCCCTTTTCCTCTCACATAAACGAGAGTATTGGCGGTCCCTAAGTCAATGCCAATGTCACTTGAAAATATACTTGTTAAGCCGCGGAGTCGGGGGAGAGAATGCCTTTTTAACGACTTCCAGATCCCTTTCCACCCTGATGTCTCCGTCGTCATCTAAAAACCCCCGGCATTTCTCGTAATTCTAGGGGGAGGGTCTCAAACTTGCAACAGCTCAAGTACTTCTTCCCATGTCAATTTCGCCACCGCTTCGTCATCACAACTCACAACTCTCTTGACAAGCCCCTCTTTCCGCTTTTGCATATCGCAAATCTTTTCCTCAATTGTCCCCATGGTGATAAGTTTGTAAGAAGAAACTGAGCGCTTTTGCCCAATGCGATGCACCCTGTCGGTCGCCTGATTTTCCACCGCTGGATTCCACCACATGTCGTAGTGAATCACCGTATCAGCGCCAATGAGATTGAGCCCCGTTCCTCCCGCCTTCAAAGAGACGAGGAAAACCGATATTCTGTCATCTTCATTAAACTGTTTGACCAACTCCAACCGATTTTTACTCGAACCATCGAGATAGACAAAGCGGACTCCAAGCGCTTCGAAATCTTTTCTCATGATCTTCAACATTCCTGTGTATTGACTGAAGATCACCGTCTTATGCCCCCCTTCAATCAAGGCGGGCAATAGATCTAAAAGCATATCATATTTGGCAGAATCGCCAGGCTCTGCGACCTCTTTGGCAAAAATCGCCGGATGGCAACAGATCTGCTTGAGTCGCGTCAACGTCGCAAGAACATGGATCTGCACCTTGTCAAACCCTTGGCTCTTGACCAATCGCGACAACTCCTCACGCGCTGAATGGGCATAAGAGCGGTAGAGTTCTTTTTGAATTTCGGAGAGGTGGCACCGGTAGGTGATATGATCGACAGGAGGAAGATCATCGAGCACATCTTGTTTCATCCTCCGCAAAATAAAGGGACTCACCTTCTTGCTTAACACATCCAAAGCTGATGTATTTCCTGCCGCGCTGCTGCGGATGTACTTTTCCACAAATCTTTCATAAGTACTCAACAGACCAGGCATCAAAAAGTCGAATAAACTCCACAGCTCATCGAGCGCATTTTCCACCGGAGTCCCCGTAAGGACGAGGCGGTGAGCCGCGCGCACTTGCTTGACAGAGCGGGCATTGCGGGTCCCCCTGTTCTTGATGTGCTGCGCTTCATCGAGCACAACATAGCCAAACATCCGCTCCATATAGGCGTCGATATCCTTTTGCAGCAGGCTATAGGAGGTGATGAGAATATCAATCTCTCCACTGTAGCTCAGCTGTCTTTGCCGCTGCGAGGGGGTCCCATCGATCACATGCACAGAGAGCCGAGGATTAAACTTGTAGAACTCCTCTTTCCAGTTGTAGAGCAAGGAGGTAGGGCAAACGATGAGCGTCTGTTGCTCTGGATAGCAGAGATGATATTGAGTGATGGCGATGATCGCTTGGAGCGTTTTGCCAAGCCCCATATCATCGGCTAAGATGCCTCCAAGGCGCATCATCCGGAGCCGCTCGAGCCAATGCACCCCCTCTTTTTGGTAGGGGCGCAACTCCGCTACAATCTCCGTGGGAAGATCTGTCGGCTCAATCGCCCTCAAACCCAACATCTGTTGCTGGATCTCTTGTAATCCTGCACTCAAAGAAATCGTCACAGGGAGGTGGTCGAACTGGTTAGCATGGAGGCTTGCCAAGCTCCACAAGGGGCGCTCTTGGGTCGAGTCTTCTAAAGCGTGAATGCCAATTTCATCAAAAAACTGGACCATGGGGAAAAGACGATCTAAATTTAAAACTAATATCTTCCCTTTTGCCAGCTCCAAGTAGGTCCGTTTCGCTGCCAAACACTCCCAGAGGCGATCGATTTTGACCCCCTGCAAATAACCTCGAACTTTTAGAGTGACTTGATAGACATCGATCCGCTCTCCTTCGCTAAAGTGGAGCTCAAAATGGGTGTCATCGTAGAGAAACTGATCCATCAAATTTTGGGGACATTCAAAATCGACCTGATCGCTAAAGCGGGGCAACATCTCTGTCATAAACTCAACAACGCGCCGCTCTGTCTTCGCAACATAGGCCTTCTCGTTTTCGTCGAAGATAAACCCTTGAAAAAGCTGTCCAATCAACTGTTGTTCTTCAACTAAGTTACGCGCAACAATCCCCTCTTTAGTGACAAAAGAGCGGGCCTGCTCGTACGAGAGCTGATCTGCAGTCGCCGGAATTTGTGTCCCTTCGTAGAGGAAAAAGAGGCGCGCCGAGAGCTCCCCATCGAGATACTCGATCTTGCAACAAGCCCTTAAGGGGCCTGCAAAGGGGAGTGTCGCATACGATTCAAGCACCTCTTCCCCAACTACGTCAGCAATCGCATGTAATCTCGGCAAAGCATTTTCGATAAATGTTCCAAAAAGAGGTTCTGGCACCGTCAGCTCTTCTACGGTCGATAGAGCATCGAGGTGAATCCGCCTCACCCTTCCTTGAAAACGGTAGTAGGTTGAGCTGTGGATTAACCCCGGCTCAACGCAGCGCAGCAAGCACACTTTATCCCGATGCAATGCCTCTTCTTGCACAACGATACTTGGGCTTAAGAAAATCTTGGGCGCTGGAACCCGCAAATGCTCGATCTTGACCTGCAAAACAGCTCGCTTTGGGCAAAGGCGAAGGGGATGCTCCAAAGACCCTAAAAAACAGCCAGGAATCTGCTCTTGGTCATTAAATTGATCGCTTAATTTCGCTAAAAGCTGCCCCAACGCTTCTCGAGGAAGAAGGACGATTTTCTCCTCCCCCTCAACAAAACGGCCCCCATCGAGAAGGACTTGGAGGAGAAATTGCCCAACTGGAGAAAATGAAGTAAGAGCAAAGCAATAAAGGCGATTGCTCATCACCACCGGAGCGCTATAGCGAATCCCTTCCAAAAAGGCTTGTGTATCAGCGATATGGAGAGGCTTAGAGCGAGAGGGTAAACGAAGCGCTAAGTGGAGGGGGACGAGAGCCGAGGGTTGCGTAGAAACGTTGAGCTCTTCTGGCAGCAAAAAAGCCAGCTCAGCCTCATCGAACTTTTGCTTAGCGGGAGGCAAAAAGAAGGGGCATTTGCCTAAAATCACACTCCCCACACGATACTCACTGAGTACCTCTTCTTGCCGCTGTTGATCTTGGCGAGCCTCCTCCTTCTTTTGGGCCTCTTCGATCTCTCCCTGGACTGTGGCATCTAGATCCCCAGAAAACTCGCTAAGTAAACGGTCAATCTTCTCTTCGAGGTAGTGGAGTAAAGCTCCAAGATGTTGACAATCAAATTCGTAAGAACAATCACAGTTGGAGTCGATCAGTTCCGATTCCACCCGAGCAATCTCCACCTCACATTCATGGACATTCTCGTAGCTCCCCTGCACTTTGGCAATGACGCGCAAAATTTGCGCATCGACCTCGATCACCTTGGCTTGCAAAACCCCTTTGCCAATGTGCAAATCCTTCCCCTGGCGCAAAATCGCTGGCGAAAATTCCTGTTTAATTCGTCGAAAATTGAGCATTGTTCCCCTAACTTGCGTGAATGTGCTTCCTCTCCTTGGAATCTCCAATCTCAAGTGAAGCGAGCCATCTTCATATGAAAACAAGCGGCGTTGTAGCGGATCTTTTTGAACCTTGCAACGGAAATTTTTTCCGACCCTCTACCAAAAATTTTCTGAACTTGCTATAGATGGGACTAACGAAACGTTCCCCACCGTGGGTTCTAGGCCGAAGTATCCTCCATTCTTCCCCCTAGAACCCACATTTTTTTCACTTAACTCGGTATACTTGTCGGAAAAATCTAAGACCCAGTATCGTTAGAGCCCGCAAAATCCCTCATTTGCGCGGGTGTAGCTCAGTGGTAGAGCGTCAGCTTCCCAAGCTGAAAGTCGTGAGTTCAAGCCTCATCACCCGCTTGATTTAGGAATGTATGCAGAGAAATTGCGGGTGTAGCTCAGTGGTAGAGCATCACGTTGCCAACGTGAGGGTCGTGAGTTCAAGTCTCATCACCCGCTTTAGAAAGTGAGGAGAGTTTTGCGGGTGTAGCTCAGTGGTAGAGCATCACGTTGCCAACGTGAGGGTCGTGAGTTCAAGTCTCATCACCCGCTTAAGGAATACAAGAGGTGAGCTGTGGAAAAATTTGAAAATAAGCGTGTCGCAGTTGAGGTCACGGCGAAGCCCGACTGTCTAGTGGAGTTGCATGTTCATGTCACCCCTGCGGCATGCCAAGAAGCTCAAAAAGAAGCCATCAAAGCCATTAGCCAAAGAGTTTCTTTGCCAGGGTTTCGGAAAGGAAAAGCCCCCGAAGCGATGATCAAAAAAAACTACTCCGCCTCGATCGACGAAGAATGGCGCAACATTGTCATCAACATTGCCCTGCGCGAAGGCATCAATCTCACCTCCATCTACCCTTGGAATAGGGATAAAATTTCCCCTCCCACCGTTAAAAATTTTTCCCTCGAAGACGGGTGTGAGTTTCGCTTCGCTTTTGAACGAGAGCCCCAGATCCCTGAGGTAAAACGGGAAGAGATCTCCCTCACCAAGGAAGAGGCAAAGCCCATTACCGAGAAAGAGATCGATGCCAGCATTGAACAGCTGAAAAAGAATCACGCCATTTTCGAAGAATGCGATGAAGCCATTGCCGAAGGGAGCTTCTGCCGCATTGATCTCGAATCGCTCTCTGAAAATCCCCCTGTGCAACTCGTTGCTGATCACCGCATTGAGATTGAAAAGGGCTCCATCGCCAACTGGTTGACCCAGCTGTTGCTTGGGAAAAAAGCAGGAGAAAGCGCTGAAGGGCAAACCGCATCCTCAACAGAAAACCCCTCTTTTCAGCCGATGCCTGTACGGGTTACCGTGAAGGCGGTGGAAAAGCGGACCCTTCCAGAGGATGACACGCTCCTTAACGCCGTGAAAATCGAAAGTATGGATCAGCTTCGCACACAGACAAAAGAGCGCCTGGAGAATGAAGAGGCGCAGCGGGTAGACCAGGCCTTAAAAGATCAGCTTTGGGCCTTGATTTCCGAAAAATATCCCTTCGCTATTCCCAGTTCTCTGCTCCAAGCCGAAACAGAAGTCGCTGTAAGGCAGATGATCCAAGAGCGGCAAGAAGAGGGGCAGACCCAAGAGCAGATCGTCTCCCAGGAAAAGGAGATTGAGCACGCTGCCAAAGATGTCGCCTTTAAGCGGTTGCATGCTTTTTTCATTGCTCGAGCAGTCGCTATGAAAGCGCGCAAACTGCCGCAGGAAAAGGAGGTGCAACAGCGCGCTTCTGACTTAAGGCTTTGGGATGCCCTCGTCAAGGGGCAGCTCCCTTCTAAGGAAGTGCCCAGCCCTCAGGAATTGGCCTTCTACCGCAACCGCGCTTTTGTAATGTTGGTGCAGGAAAAGGCAGAGGATTATCTCCTCGCTCCTCTGGAATAGTACACCCAATTAACTTCAAGAATTGGGCATAGCAACCCCCAGCTTGACGGAAAGTGAGGCTTTGAGTGAGTCTTACGGTAGCCTTAGGAGGAGAGAAATGATAAAAGCTTCCTTGACACCTTATGTAATCGAAGACACTGGCCGCGGCGAAAGATCGATGGATATCTATTCTCGCCTCTTGCAAGATCGCATTATTTTTATAGGAACTGGAATCGATGATCAGGTCGCCAACGTGGTTGTCGCTCAGCTTCTCTTCCTTAAAATGGAAGACCCGAAAAAGCCAATCCACCTCTACATCAACTCTCCTGGCGGCGCTGTTTCTTCAGGGCTTGCGATTTATGATACCCTTCGCTGGTTTCCAGCCCCGATCAACACCTATTGCATCGGTCAAGCCGCCTCTATGGGAGCTCTTTTGTTAGCAGCTGGCACAACAGGACACCGTTACTCCCTTCCGAACGGGCGGGTCATGATCCATCAACCTCTTGGGGGCGTCACCGGATCAGCGGCAGACATCAAAGTGCAAGCGAATGAAATCTCCCGCGTCAAACAAAATATTGCCAGCATCCTCGCCTCCCATACGGGCAAATCGCTCGAACAAATTCTCAAAGACTCAGATCGAGACTTTTTTATGAGCGCCGAAGAAGCAAAAGTGTACGGAATTATCGACCATGTGATCTCCTCCCCAGAAGCGGTGGTCGGAGGTGAGCGCACTAAAAAATGAGCAAAAAAACATCTTCCAACAAGAACATGGCTGTTTGTTCTTTTTGCGGGCGCACAGAGGAGGTGGTCGAAAAACTCATTTCAGGCCCCAACGTCTTTATCTGCGATAAGTGCGTACGCCTCTGCATGGGGCTTGTCGACAAAAAAGCGACTCCTTACGAATTCAAGATGCTCAAGCCCAAAGAGATCAAAGAACGGCTTGACGAATACATCATTGGTCAAGAGGAGGCGAAAAAAACGGTCGCCGTGGCTGTTTACAACCACTACAAGCGAGTGCGCAATTTAGGCAAAGAGGGGGAAGTTGAATATAGCAAGTCCAACGTACTCCTTTTAGGACCCACCGGTTCGGGTAAGACACTGATTGCGAAGACCCTTGCGCGGATTCTCGATGTCCCCTTCACCATCGCCGATGCTACGACCCTCACAGAAGCAGGCTATGTGGGTGAAGATGTCGAGAACATCATCCTCCGCCTCTTGCAAGCTGCTGACTACGACGTGGCTAAGGCAGAACAGGGGATCATTTACATCGATGAAATCGATAAGATTGGCCGAACCACGGCCAATGTCTCGATCACCCGCGATGTTTCAGGAGAAGGGGTACAGCAAGCGCTTTTAAAAATTGTCGAAGGGACGACGGCCAATGTCCCCCCTAAGGGAGGGAGAAAACACCCTAACCAAGAATATATCAAAGTCAATACCGAAAATATCCTCTTCATTGTCGGGGGTGCCTTTGTGAATCTCGATAAAATTATCGCAAAGCGACTAGGAAAAGGGACCATCGGCTTCGACACAGGCGACAAGAGCGCAGGAGATTTGCAAGACAAAAACTATCTCCTCTCCCTTTGCGAACCCGAAGATCTCGTCCATTTTGGGATGATCCCTGAATTCATCGGCCGTTTTAATAGCATTGCCAATTGCAATGAGTTGCGCATTGAGGATCTGGTCAAGATCCTCACTGAGCCTAAAAATGCGATCGTTAAGCAATTCACCCATATGTTTGCAGAAGAGGGGGTGAAACTGCAGATCACGAACCAAGCGCTGCGGGCGATTGGGGAAAAAGCCGTCAAAGCGGGCACGGGAGCGAGAGCTCTGCGGATGATTCTCGAAGAGACGCTACGGGAGATGATGTTTGAAGTCCCCACGGATAAGACCATTCATGAGATTCATCTCGACCAGGAGATGATTACGGACAAGAAAGCCCCTCTCATCAAGCGAAACGACAACGCCAAGATCGCCTAATCGCCTCAGTTTTTGGGATTGGGGATTGGGATTTAGGTTTTTCTTTGGCAATCAATAAGATAGCTGGAAAGATGAGCGAGATAGGAGTTATTGCTATTTTCCATGGTCTCTACTGCGAATAGCGCAACGCGCATGAGCAGCGCCAATCTCCCAACTCTGCGCATTTTGCGCGAGTGAAGCGAAGTGCAAAGGAGCAGCTAGGGGCCTGAGATCGCACAGCAAAATCGCACCCACAGGAGGCCCGAGTGGCCTTAAGCCCAAAGGGCGTAGGCTCGAAGGGCGCAGGGGGGCAGTGCTGCGCACGCTCCCCCTCCGAGGACGCGATTTGGCAACGCGAGGTGAGGCCCTTCCTCCCCATTACTCATTCTGCGAATATAGCGCGCAGCGCATGAGCAGCCCAAAACGCTTACCGAGCTCACCTTTTTGCATCTATCTCGTTGACAAAGAGAAAAACCAAATCCCAAATCCCAGAGTCGAGGTTATTTGGTTAGAGTGCCGTTCTATAATTTATGGACAAATATTCCACTCATTAATTCTTGCTTCGACGACACATGACTCGTAGACCAATTTCTTGTTCCGCCGCCAGAGGTGTCTCCACAAGCGTAAATTCCCGGGGAACT
>JAFEGQ010000136.1 GCA_018239785.1 Verrucomicrobiota bacterium | reverse complement strand
GGGCTTTGGTCATGGAAGAAGATCATCAAGCCGGCGATCGTCGTGGGGTCGTGTGTGCTCTTCTACTTGGTGGCTTCGAATTTCCAATCTATCCTCCCTTCCCATTGCTGGACGCTGAATGGAGAAAAGTGTAGCCAGAAGTGTGGGCCGCGCTTCCAGGGCCGTTGGGAGGGGAGTGGGGAGGATTTTTATGCGAAAATCTCTGGAAAAGCCTCCTCTTCAGACAGAAATTTCTTTATTAATGGCATTAACACACCTTTTGGGGAGGCGGAGAGGCAAACTAAAGATATTGCGCGCCATTTTGGAGGGCGAGTGGTCGAACTTCTTTACAATCCTGCACGAGGCATCAAAGACGGGATTCTAGATACTTTTGCCTATATCAGAAACCAAAACTCGCCTGGTTTACAGCATCATGTTAACATGATCCTCGAGGCGGCGGCCCAGTTGGGGCCCGGAGGGAGGATCAATATCATTACCTGGAGTAGTGGAGGAGCGCTTGGAAAACAAATACTGCGGCGATTGCCTCCAGAAGTTAGGAGCATGATTAACATGGATGCGATATGCAGCCCTGTTCCTTTGGAAAAGAACCTCGCTCGTAGCGTCACCAACCACTATGTTCGGAATGATCCTGTGACGTTTCCGTGGGCCATGCAGAGGCATGCTCATTCTAAATATGATATTGTGAGATGGCCAAGTAACCCCTCGTTCGTTGGTCATGCTTTTAACAACCTATCTACTCAATTGGCTCTGGCGTATATCGCGAAAAAACGGTTCCCTGATTGGGAAACAGAGGAGGCTGCATGAGCCGTTGGTGGTGGATGATATTGCTGGTTCCTATCTTGGTTTGCGCGACTCCGAGCTATAGAGTGAAAGAGCGCGCAAAGGAGCGCGCGGCAAAAAAAGCTGAAAAGCAACAGCTCACAAGCTACATCGAAGAGTTGAAACAACGCGAATATGAAGTTGTGGGGGAGTTTTTTATTAAAAAAGACCACCAGGGGTCTATTGCGATTGAGCCTCCAGGGATGTGTTACTTACCGATTTCCATGGAAAGCTATCGACAGTATGGGGAGGATTGGGACAAAGATCCTCTCTATCAAGAAGAATATCCTTGCGGCAAGGGAAATTATAAAATATTAGCAGTGGTCCCAATTGGAACAAAGTTTCGTATTGTCGACTTACAAGAGAAAGAGTTTATATGGAAATATTGGAATATTTACGTCCAATTAGATCTTCCATCATTTGCAAAATCCTTCCCAGCAAATGACATATTTCATTGGTTGGGGGGAGACTATCATAACATCAAACCCCTTCCAGCTTATGTCAAAGAGGTGGGAGTGCCCGATAAACCTCCCTTAGCAGGAAAAGTCGTAGAGGGGCGTTATTACGCCCCTAACAACATGTTCTCTTGTCAGTTTAATGCACTCGGTGAAGAGAAATACAAGGCTGGGGATGAATTCTTGGATAAGAAGGCTGTAGCCACCATGTTTCCTGATCAGGCTGGAGATGGGGACTGGGGGATTGTTTCTGCCATATTTTTTGATGCAGTAGGGAATTATAAACGGGCCGATGTCTTTGATTTGGGGTGGGAAAAATTGGATGGCAAGGTTCTCAAAGAGGCCTTTGAGGCATTTGGCATCGAGGCTTTAGAAGCGTTTGAGGAAGCAAAAGGCATAGAAAGGTTATCGGAGGAGATGATTGGAGATGAGATGTTCTTTGTCGCACTTTCCATCAAAAACACAGGTCTTCTAAAGGAATTTTACGGAAGAGATATGCCCTCGACGAGGGGCTATTTAGTCTTTCAGGATGGGGACAAACTCATTTTATTGGTGAACCAAAGGGTCACACTGACGGGCAAGAGCCAAGCTCCTGGCCAACATGAAGAAGATCTTAAAAATGAACTTCTCAATTTTAAAAAGACCTTTGAATTTGATCTTGTTCCCGCTTGGTTGCGTTGAGAAAACAGATACGACTGAGGTAAGCCATTGATCAGATCGTTGTGGAGCTAGGCAGTTCTTTGAAGGGAGATGATCGTAGCGGGACGTTGCTCTAGAGCGCTTTTTTCGGCAAAGATACGCACCTCGAATGGGATAGAAAGGGTAAACAAGGAGATTAGGCGGCGGACAAGAGTGGCGGTCCTGTTTCCGAATCCCGCATCAGCTCTTCGGCTGGTCACAGGAGTGATCATGGAAATTCATGAAGAATGGGTCGCGGTAAAGAAGTATTTAGATATGACGCCCTTGCTGAATCAAGGGATGAACGACGAATAATTGTGAGGGAGTTAGGGAAGAAGAGCGAATTTACAGACAAACGGTTGCTTTGCCTTCACAATGAGAACGAAATATGCGATGGCGGTTAGCTACACTGAGCTCGCCGGTGTTTTGGGTATATGTCGTTAGCCTCGGGATAAGGGCGTGGTATTGGATCTGCTGCTTGCGTTATAGGAGGGAAATTCTCGCCTTAAGGAGCCAAGAGGTGCAAAAAATGAGCGAAGCTAATCCATAAGAAATGGAAGCAGACTCTCCTTGTTTGCGTTTGCCTTCGCTCTCTTAATTATTTATTAAAAAAGGGAAGAATTATCACCACAGAGAACACAGAGAGAAGAACTTAAAGAGAGATAATGGGTTTCTAATATCCCGGTTTTTCTCTGTGCTCTCTGTGTTCTCTGTGGTAATATTGTATTTTTCTCTCCAGTTCCCTTATTTAAACAGTTATGGAGTACCGCAAGGAAAAAGATTCTCTAGGGGAGATCGAGGTTCCCGCCAACCGCTATTGGGGTGCGCAGACAGAGCGGTCGCGCCGCAACTTCAAAATCGGCAATCTTTTGATGCCCCTCCAAGTGATCCATGCCTTTGCAATCCTCAAAAAGGGGGCCGCTCAAGTCAATGGCGATTTAGGCCTTTTGCCCTCTCAGATCCGCGATGCCATTTGCGATGTCTGCGATGAGATTTTGACAGGCGCCTTGGACGACAACTTCCCCCTCGTCGTTTGGCAGACGGGCTCGGGGACGCAGACCAACATGAATGTCAATGAGGTCATTGCCAATCGGGCGATTGAAAAGCTGGGGGGGACAATGGGGTCCAAAGACCCAGTCCATCCCAACGATCACGTCAACAAAGGGCAATCGTCCAACGACACTTTCCCTACAGCAATGCATATCGCGGCCCTCCTTTCTCTCCAAAATCGGCTACTGCCCCACCTTAAGATCTTGCGCGACACCCTCTTTCGAAAGTCGGAGAAATTTGCCCACATCATCAAGACAGGGCGGACCCATTTGATGGATGCGGTCCCTTTAACGTTAGGGCAAGAATTTTCTGGGTATGTGGCTCAGCTCGACCAGGGGATGAGGGCGATCGAAAATACCCTCGAGCCCCTCTCTGCTTTGGCCCTTGGAGGGACCGCCGTAGGGACAGGGTTGAACACCCATCCTGAGTTTGCAACGCGCGTTGCCGAAAAAATCAGCCAACTGACAGGGCACCCCTTTATCACTGCCCCCAACAAGTTTGAGGCGTTGGCGGCTCATGATGCGATTGTGGAAGCAAGTGGCGCCCTTAAACGGGTCGCCTGCTCTTTATTCAAGATTGCTAACGATTTGCGTTGGTTAGCGTCTGGCCCCCGTTGTGGCTTGTCTGAGCTTTTGCTCCCCGCCAATGAGCCGGGCTCCTCCATCATGCCGGGGAAAGTCAACCCCACCCAATGTGAAGCGCTTACGATGGTGTGCGCTCAAGTGATCGGCAATGATGTGACGATTTCCTTTGCAGGCACTCAAGGAAACTTTGAACTCAATGTCTACAAGCCTGTCATGATTTACAACTTGCTCCAGTCGATCCGCTTGCTCGGAGATGCTGTGTTCAACTTCAATGGGAAGTGCGCAGAGGGGATTGAAGCCAATGAAGAGCAGATTCACTCCTACTTAAGTCGATCTTTGATGCTCGCTACGGCACTTAATCCCGCCATTGGCTACGACAAAGCGGCCAAGATTGTGAAAAAGGCCTTTGCCGAAAACCTCTCCCTCAAAGAAGCCGCTTTGGCTCTTAAATTTCTTTCCGCAGAAGAATTTGATCAGATTGTCGATCCTTCTAAGATGATCTCGCCTCATTGAGATTGTTTTCTAAGAGGGGCTGGTTCATAGTGGCAAGGCCATGCCATGGATTCTTTTTCTCTTATTGCTAGGAAGTTGTTGCACCCACCGGCCTCTTGTGGTGCGCAACGAATATTTAGATGCTCGCTACCTCGCAAGCACTTATATCGAAACTCCCGACCCCAGACGCTGCTGGTTTTATGGGCAACAGCTGATCGTCAATTGGAAGATCCCTCGAGAATGGATGTGCGAAGGAGAGCTCCATCTCTTCGTGACGTTGCGATACGGCTCTGCAGAAATCGAGACATTTCGACTGCCCTTGACCAAATGCAGAGGGGCCTATGTCTATCGCCTTATAGGGGATTGCTACTGCGAAAAAGAGGGGATCCGCACCTATAAAATAGAGATTTACAGCGGAGAGCGCTGTTTACATCTTTGGGAGCATCAAGTGTGGACGCCTTTAGTCGAGTTCAATGAAGCATGAAAATTCTAATTTTTCTTTTTGGGCTCTGGGCCACACTGGAGGGATTTTGTTGTTTGCGGGAATTAGAAGGGGAGATGCTCTATCGCAGAGATCGCTTTGCTTGGACCGTGAGTGGCCAAGGGATCGATGTGCTATCGGAGCTCACATGGCGCGATCTCAACATTGTAGGCGCACGAGTGGGAGCCCAAGCGCAGCTAAAAAATTGCACCCCCTGTCTGTTAAAAGTGGAGGGGATGGCGGGATGGCTGATCAACGGAAAAGAGCAAGATTCGGACTTCAGTGAGAGTGGAAGGCAACAAGAATTTAGTCGCTCTTTGAGTGGGGTCAACGGCTATTTATTCAGTGTATCGGCGAGTGGGGGTTATGTGATCAGCAATGATCCTTGTTGTCGCCAACTTTTAATTTTATCTTTAGGGGTTGCTGGTCGCTCTCTTTATTTGCGCAGCTTTGATGGGGTCGATGAGCTTTTCTCTCCCGCTCCTTTTCCTGAAGGGTTGAATGCGACTTACAGAGCCGACTGGATCACCGCTTACTTCGAGGTCGAAGGGAGGACTAAGGTCAGCCCCTGCCTATTTTTGCGCTCTTTTCTCCAAATTCATGGAGGGGGCTATTTCGGTTATGGCCATTGGGTTTTGCGCGATTTACATTTTTATCACGAAGCGCCTGGCTTTGGAGTGGTGACAACACTTCAAGCCCTCTTTCGCGTTGCCCCACGGTGGCGTCTTACTGCTACTTTGCGCTTTGAATACTGGAGAACTGCTCTAGGCTCTGCGAACTTCAATGGCGCTGAGTGGAAGTCGGCGGGGATTGAAGTGGGCTCGCTCTATCGATTTTAACTTCCAGCTGTGATATAAAAAGCAGCTGGTGCCTCTGTAACTTGACAGGATTTTTTATGCATTTCCTCGATCCCACTAACGATTATGCCTTCAGAAGAGTGTTTGGCGACGAGAAGAAGAAGGGGATTCTCATTAGCTTTCTCAACAGCATCCTAGGGTGTGCAGGTGATGAGCAGATTGTCGATGTGAAGCTCCTCGATCCTCGTCGGACTCCACGAATTTTAGGGGCTAAGGAGACGATTTTAGATGTGCGTTGTCACGACCAAAAGGGGCATGAATACATTGTCGAGATGCAAGTCCTTAAACAAGAATATTTCGACAAACGGGTGCTCTACTACGCTTCACAGGCTTATACAGAGCAATTGAGCGCAGGGGTCTCCTACGGAAGGCTTAAACCGGTCATCTTCCTTGGGATCTTGAGTTTTTCCTACACAGCAAACCCTCACTGGCTTTCTATGCATCAGATTGTTGAGGTGGAAACGAAGGAGCACAAATTAAAGGACTTCAAATTTACTTTTGTGGAGCTGCCTAAATTTTCCAAAACTGAAAAAGAGCTCACCTCGATAGCTGACAAATGGGCCTATTTTCTGAAGCATGCAAGAGATTTAGAGGCGATTCCAGAGGTGATTTACGAAGAGGCGATCAAAGAAGCGTTTCACATTGTGAATGAGAGCGGGTGGTCAAAAGAGGAACTCCGCTCCTATGAGCGACGAAAAATGGATTTGATGGACCAGGCAGCAATCTCGGAAGCAGCCTTCAAAGAGGCTGTCGAGAAAGCGGTTGAGCAGGCTGTCGAGAAAGCGGTTGAGCAGGCTGTTGAGAAGACGCGTTTAGAAGCGCGCGCAGAAGAGCGCAGAGAAATGGCCTCCAATCTGTTACTCAAAGGATACGATCTCGAGATTATCCATCAAGTGACAAAAATTTCCTTCGATGATCTTCATCGATTAAGCCGCGAAATTTTTAGCCAATGAACTTTGAGCAAGTGCTAAATCAACTCAATCAGTGGGTGTGGGGGCCTGTTTTGATCGGCCTTCTCATTGGCACGGGCATTTTTTTGACGATTATTCTCAAGGGCTTGCAGTTTCGCAAGTTATGGCACGCACTTAAACTCTCTGTGAGTCCCAGCGAAGAGGCTGAAGGAGATATCACCCCCTTTGAATCGTTCACTACTGCCCTTTCTGCAACGGTAGGGACGGGGAACATTGCCGGTGTAGCGACAGCAATCACAATCGGAGGATTGGGAGCTATTTTTTGGATGTGGGTCTCTGGTGTGGTTGGCATGGTGCTGATGTACTCAGAGTCTCTTCTTGCTGTCCGCTTTCGGAGGATCAATGCGGTGCATCAGATGTCTGGAGGCCCCATGTATTACTTGGAGAAGGGGCTTGGGTGGAAGTGGCTGGGGATCTGCTTCGCCATTTTTGGCTTCTTTGCCTCTCTCGGAGTGGGCAATCTCGTGCAGTCCCACTCCATTGCTGACGTTGTTCACCATACCTTTGGAGTTCCTATTTGGATCACGGGCGTTGCTCTTGCTTTGGGTGTTGCCTCAATTGTGGTCGGGGGGATTAAGCGGGTGGGTAAGGTGACAGCCATCGTTGTCCCTGCGATGGCTCTCTTTTATATGCTCGCAGCTCTTGGAGTGATTTTGATGCACGCTTCTATCCTGCCCGCGGCGATAGGGAGGATTGTGGAGGCGGCGTTTACAGGGCAGGCGGCTGTAGGGGGCTTTGCCGGTGCGACTGCGATGATGGCAATGCGCATGGGGATCGCAAGGGGCCTTTTTTCCAATGAAGCGGGGATGGGAACTGCAGGCATTGCGGCAGCTGCCGCAAGAACTTCGAGTCCTGCTAGGCAAGCGCTCATCAACATGTGTGGCCCTCTCATCGATACACTGATCGTTTGTACGTTAACGGGCCTCGTTTTAGCCGTCACCGGTGTCTTAGGCACTGTCGACTTAGATGGAGCGCCCTTGACGGCTTACGCCTTCCAAATCACCTTGCCAGGGGGCAGTGCCATGGTGGCGATCTCGCTCATTTTCTTTGCCTCTTCGACCATTTTGGGCTGGGCTTTTTATGGGGAAAAGTGTGTCGAGTATCTGTTGGGAGAGCGCTCTCGCTGGTTTTACCGGATCTTCTTTTGTCTTTTAGTGGGATTTGGCGTCGCTTTGCCTTTGCGCGCTGTTTGGAGCTTTGCCGACATTGCCAATGGGCTCATGGCCTTTACGAATTTGGTGGGGATCCTTGGACTTGCAGGGATCGTTGTCTCGGAGACTCAGATCTATTTTGGAAAACGGCATGCTTGATCACATCCGCGACCTGATCTGGGGACCGTGGTTGATCATCTTTATTTTAGGAACTGGTCTTTATCTCACCATCCGCTTGCGCGCGTTGCAGTTTCGCTATCTTCCCTATGCTGTTAAGGTCTTACTGACTCGCCATGATCTCAACTCAGCTGGAGATATCACCGCTTTTCAATCGCTCATGACCGCTTCTGCTGCGACCATTGGGATCGGAAGCATTGCCGGGGTGGCGACCGCCTTAAGTGTAGGGGGGTTGGGCTCCTTATTTTGGATGGTAGTTGCTGCGCTCATTGGCATGGCCACCACCTATTGTGAGGCCTTTTTAGCTGTCCGCTTTCGCCACCAAGATCGGCGGCAAGAGATGGCGGGGGGGCCGATGTACTACATTTCTCGGGGTCTTAACGGCCTTGGATGGCGTTCCTGGGCGCTCCTCTTTGCCTTTGGGGGTGCTATTGCAGCACTAGCGACGGGAAATATGGTGCAAGCGAGCTCCATTGCAGATGTGATGGTGTCGCAGTTTGCCTTCTCGAGATGGCAAGTGGGGATTTTGTTAGCAGCTCTTGTGGGTAGCGTCCTTTTCGGGGGGATTAAGAGCATTGGAAGAGTGGCCTCAGTTTTAGTGCCGCTCATGGCCTTTTTGTACTTAAGTGGGGGTCTTGTGGTGATCGCCCTCCATATCGAAGAGCTTCCGCGCGCCTTTGGCCAGATCCTCCAAGCGGCTTTCACAGGACAAGCTGCTATAGGAGGTTTTGCTGGCTCTACAGTCCTTTTGGCCTTGAGGATGGGGGTATCAAGGGGTCTCCTTGCGAGTGAAGCAGGCTTAGGGAGCTCTCCCATCGCTGCAGCGGCTGCAAAGACAGATGTGGCAGGCAGGCAGGCGATGATTGCCATGCTCGGAGTCTTTTTGGCTGTTTGTGTGGTGTGTCTCATCACAGGCCTTGTGATTGCCACGACGCAAGTGCTCGGGACCGTTGATCTGAATGGGGTCCATTTGACTGCCTACGCCTTTAGCCGCGGCATTCCCTTAGGCAAATGGGTGGTCTTTATTGGCGCGATTTTATTTGGGTATTCCACCATTTTGGGGTGGGCCTATTATGGAGAAAAATGTAGCGAGTATCTCCTGGGTGAAAAGGCGATCCCTTGGTACCGCCTCTTGTATACACTTGTGGTATTCCCAGGAGCGATTCTCCATCTCGAGGTGGTGTGGAGTTTAGCCGATATTGCGAATGCGCTGATGGCCGTGCCTAATTTGCTCTCGCTCCTCTTTTTGGCCCCCCTTGTTGTGCGCGAGACCTCTACATTCTTGCAGACGCAAGGCGCTCAATCTTGAGGCGCTGTTTTAGGTAAGGCTTCCGATCCCCCTAAGAGGCCTCCATCTACGATGAGTTCAGTCCCTGTGACGTATTATACCAATTCCCGAATATAAAATCATAAATTGCAGCCGCCTTTTACCGCGGGCCTGCGCTTTCGTTCTCGGCAACTGCATGAGTTGCGCTCGAACTCCAAGCTTTGGTCGTCGGCAAAATGCAGGTGCACTTTATGATTTTATATTCGGGAATTGGTATTAGACATGCCATAATTGCGCACTAACAAGGGGGTTGCTCCTTAAACGGAGTAGCATAAACTCTCCAATGTAAAAACCTGCTCACAAAGAGCAAAAAAATTGGAGCAACCCATGCAG
>JAFEGQ010000135.1 GCA_018239785.1 Verrucomicrobiota bacterium | reverse complement strand
TTCACACCTCCCCCCAAAAAAAACATCGATGTAGCACCACCTGCTCTATCCCCTAATCCCCCCCCTTCTGTTGAGATCACTCCCGCCTCTGGGGCGGCACCATTAACAAAACCCCTTCAGGGTCACCATGACACGCTGATGCGCTTTGCCGCCGTGGAACTTGAGGGACAATTTAAGAGGTAATTCCTATGGGATCTGGATTTGCAAAGAGAAAGAAACAAGCGCGCGCCGTGCAGGAGCAATTTGCCCGTGTGCAAGAAGAGATCGCAGCAGTCACTGCAGAGGGCTCTGCTGGCGGCATGGTCAGCTTAACTCTCAATGGGGACCACGAACTCCTTGCGATCAAACTGAAGCCCGAGTGTGTTGATAAAGACGATATCGAAGCGCTTGAAGACCTGATCAAGGTCGCTTACAACGATGCTTTGGAAAAGCTCAAGGAAAAAACGAATCAGAAGATGCCCGACTTAGGCTCTTTAAGTGGGTTCATGGGGCTTTAGTGGGGTGTGACAAGCTCTCGTTCCGAGAGTTTGCCACCATAAAATTGTCCCAATCCATTTTTGCTTCTAAAAAATCTTCAATGTCAATAATGCGATAGAAATATCCGTCGGTTTCAACAGATGAGGCAGCACCATAAACGATTTTGGTGCCATCAGCCTCTTTTGTGCTCAAGATCGCTATTATTCCATGATGAGCACAAAAACAAGTCCAGATTTTATGCTCAAAATTGCCAATTTTTTTGCCATTCAAAAAATTCGGACGGCCGCAGATGAAATCGCGCAAAGTTCCCTTGATGCAAGCTGCGGACTTCTATTTCCACAATCTCTATAAATCGATGTTGATCTGGGGGGACAATATTTTCCTTAGCGAATTTTTGAATGGCTTGAGCAGCCTCCATCTTATTCATTTTATGCCGCACAACATCACAAACTGCGCGCCGAATGAGGTCTCGATAACTGATGCGAAAGGGGTCTGGTTCTCCAAGGACCTCAAGAGTGGCCAAGTAAAGAGAGGCAGAGCGCTCATAAGCCCATACAAACACGTCCCGGAAAAATTCAATGCGATTCAACTCATAAATAGCAAGTAGTCCTTGAATGTAGTCCGATTCTGGCACATCTACAAATGAAAGAGGACTCAAATTCTCTCGAATAAAAGGGATATTGCCAGCTAGACGAGCCACTCTTTTATTCACATCTAGAAATGGCTGTAAATAAGGCAAGTGAACCATTAAAAAAAATGATTGCTCAAAAGGATTTTTAATTGCAGCGGCCTTTTGGACAATGATCTGAAAATACTCTTCAATGAGCTGAGGCACTTCAACAGGATGATAGACAGATTTCCCAATCTTCACGGGGACTGTACGCAACCTCCCACACGCTTTGGGATCTGCAAGCAAGTCATAGGATAACAGTCCATGAATGTTTAAAATAATATAGCTCTGAATCTCTACTTCTTCAGCAATCTCTACAAGAAACTGAATAGCTTCTTTGTGATTGAGAATCATCTGCGTCTCCATCCGATCTTTTCCAGGGATACCTTCTCCTGTCGCGAGCAATTTTTCCGTCTCTAGCAGCGAATAAGTATTCCCTTCTAGCCGACTCGAATTCCAAGACAAATCGATTAAGAGGCGTTGATAAATCTTTCTCGCATAAGTTCCTGCGGGCCGCCCTCTCTCTACTCCAGCGCCTAATTTAAACAATTTTTCAAGAATTGATTGCGATAAATAAAATGTCTGATTTGGCTTATAAGAGTCTAGAAATTCTCTTCGATAGCTCACATGCTGACGGAGTTGAGGTGGAAAAGAAATCAGTCGTTTCACCTCTTCAGCCTCAGGAGAAAGAGGGATCAGAGAGCTTCTTGATGGGGCACTTATGACCTCTGAGGTGTCTCTAATATAGTACTTGCTGCTTCTACCAGAACCTTCATTTCTTAAAACCTCAGCTTTGACAAGCTTTGATAACCTATACTGCAAAGTTCTTTTAGGTATGGCGCCAGATAGAAGAGTGAATAATTCTTCCGTAGAAACTCCATTTGGAGAGAGCGCGATCACCTCAATGAGGCCTTGAAGTTCTTCTTTTAACGTTTTTTTAGACATCCTTCCCTTGATTTGCACGCAATATTTGACTCTAATCTTGCGCGATAGCCTATTTGTGCGCAACATTTTGCCTTTATCTTGCGCGATAGCCTATTTGCGCGCAATGATGTGAAAAAATGAATGCAAAGAAATGCAAAGGAATACGAGGCTTTTTGCACCCCAATTCCCCTCTTTGCGCTTTGGCGTCTCTGCGCTCTTGTGATTAATTTATTTTTTAAATTACTAAAAATCAATATTTTGTTAGCTAAAAAATAAATTATTATTGATTAAATATAAATATAATATTAAACTAATGTTATCGGAACAAAAAACCTAACTAGGAGAAAGAAAATGGAAAATGCACAACAAACACCTGGATTCTTGAGCTGGCTCAATGTCTGTGGTCGTGGAAAACCGACAGAAACTAAAGAAGGGATTGAAAAGACAGAGGAAGAGACTCCACTAGAAGTCAAAAAAAGCAAAACAAAGTTCATCGCTCTTGGAGCATTTGCTGCAATTGCGCTTGCAGCTGCTGCTGCTTACAAGCTCGGTGCTTTGAAAGGGATTATCACCCGATAAGCTCTGTTGTAGTTGATTTTGGGTTCCCCTCCCTTTCGGAAGGGGAACCTTTTCTTTTTACGCTGCGGGCGCTGAACTCTCAAAGTCGAAAATGAGAGGCGCCGAACGCTCTTTATCGATGTAATCTTTTACATGCTTATGCTTCGTGTAGCCCGTCCCCCCTGGGATGATGTGTCCCATGATGACGTTTTCTTTAAAGCCGAGCAGGTAGTCGGTTTTCCCCGAGCAAGCCGCCTCGGTCAAGACACGGGGTCTGTCTTGGAACGACGCCGCCGAGATACACGACTGGGTGCCAAGCGGTGCCGTCGTACTCCCCAGCACC
>JAFEGQ010000134.1 GCA_018239785.1 Verrucomicrobiota bacterium | reverse complement strand
GTGAGGCCCTTCCTCCCAGTTATTTTGTCTGCGAATAGCGCGGAACCGTGAGCAGCCCGAGATTTTTACGTAGCTGACCTAATGCTTCAGCTGCTATTCACTGCCCTTTTCTTGCTTTGAGAGCCAACTATGAATTTCGAAAGAGATCTATTGGTTTACCCGGGGAGTTTATTCTAATTTTTTTTATAAAATTATACCAGGCATCCATGAGAAGAATCTCTTTTTCGCGCGAAGCCTAACTTAAAGAATTTGATGTAGACTCTTCGTCGACCTTGAGAAAACGCCACCCGAAATAGAGCATGGGAATACTCAGAGAAAGATAGATCCACCAATATTTTGCTTTCCATTCAAGCGAGAGGAGCCCCTCTTTGGCAAATAAGAGCAGCAAGAAAGCAAAGAGGAGAAAGAAAGCCCCAGGAAGAAGAAGGAGAAGGGAGATGAACCCCCCATTGCCCCTCTTGGGCTCGTTGGCCTGTTCCGTAGGCTGAAATATAAGAGGCTCGGGCTCAGGAGGCAATGCAGGAGCGACCTGGCGCACATAGGGTGGAGGAGGCGGAGGGGGAAGGGAGGAGCTTTGAGTCTGTACCTTTGGAGCAGGAGGCACAGCAAGAGGCTGGGATGGCTGTTCTGCAACGAGATCGCTCCCACAATAAGGGCATTTCGTTGCGTGAATATGAACACTTCCGTCGCAATTCCAACAGAGCTTGCGGTTCTTTTTCATGCCAAAGCTATCCCCCATTTAGAACATTGTTAGCAAGGGCTCATTTGTTTACAATAGTGTACAGGCTCAGGGGGGGATAAAATGTTTTTTGACGTTGTTGTGATCGGCGCTGGTCCAGGAGGGTATGTAGCTGCTATCCGTGCCGCTCAAAATGGAGCCAAAGTCGCTCTTGTAGAAGCGGGTGATCTCGGTGGCACCTGTCTGAATGTCGGCTGTATCCCCACCAAAACATTGATCAGCAGCGCTGAGGTCTACTCGACCATCAAACGCTCTGAGCAATGGGGCGTCAAGGTGGGGCAAGTGGAGGTCGATTTTGCAGCCATGGCGCAAAGAAAAAACAAAGTCATCAGCTCGATCCGTGGGTCTCTCGAAGGGCTTCTTAGGGCGAACAAGATCGAAATTATCAAAGGTTTTGGGAAAGTGGTGGCTCCTGGGCAAGTCAAGGTGTTAGGGGAAAAAGCCTCCTTGTTAGAGACAAAAGGGATCATCTTGGCGACAGGTTCAAAACCTCGCAATATTGGCGCCTTTCCTTTTGATCCCCCTTTGATTCATAGTTCGACTTCGATTCTAGAGCTCTCCAAGCTCCCCAAATCGCTTGTCGTCGTCGGGGGTGGGGTCATTGGCTGTGAAGCCGCCTGCCTTTATGCAGAACTTGGGGTGAAAGTCACCATTTTAGAGCTTTTGCCCACCTTGCTCTCCACAGAGCCCCCTCAAACAGCGCAATTTCTGACGAAAACTTTTGAAAAGAGGGGAATCATCGTCCGAACGAAAGTGAATGTCGATAGGATCGACAAGCAGAAAAAAGGGGTCTTGGTGCACCTCGTTGGGGGAGAGCAGATCGAAGCGGAGATGGCCCTTGTCGCCATTGGGAGGGAGATAAATACAGAAAATATTGGGCTCGAAGCGCTCGGGATTGCAACGACAAAAGGGGGCTTTATCGCCGTCAACGAACGGATGGAAACTGCTATTGCTGGGATTTGGGCCATTGGAGATATCACCGGCAAAGCGCTCTTGGCCCACGTCGCCTCCCACCAAGGGCTTGTCGCTGCTGACAATGCGACGGGCAAAGCAGCCAAGATGGACTACCGAGCGATTCCCAGCGTTGTCTACACACATCCTGAGGCAGCTTCGGTTGGAATGACTTTAGAACAAGCCAAAGCGGCGGGTTATCAGGCAGAGCAAGGGCAATTTCCCTTCGAGTGGCTAGGGAGATCCATTGCAGCTGGGCATCCAGAAGGGTATGCAAGTGTGGTCATCGACAAACGGACGGGAGCCGTATTAGGGGCAAGCGCTGTGTGCCATGATGCGGGGACGCTGATTGCTCAGATGACACAAGCAATTGCTAATGAGTTAACGGGTGCGTGCATTGAGCACACCATTCATCCCCACCCCACCACATCAGAAGCGTGGTTGGAGGCGACTCTTCTGGCCGCAGGGCACCCTCTCCACCTCCCTCCAAGGAGCGCCAAGTGACCGAAGATCGCTTCGATAATCGCCCTAAAGTGCAGAAAAATCCACTCCCCCTCAACCCTGACTCGAGCTCGCCGGGGCGGTTTCCAAGCTGGCTGCACAGGAAGATGCCTAAAGGGGGCAACCTCTTTGCAACGGGAGATGTGTTACAACAAAATCGGCTCCATACGGTCTGTGAAGAGGCAAAATGCCCAAATTTACTTGAGTGTTGGAGTCGGAAAACGGCCACATTTTTGGTGATGGGCAAAGAGTGCACAAGAGCTTGTGGCTTTTGCGACATCGCCACCAGCACAACCCCCGCTCCTCTAGAGGAAGACGAGCCAGAGAGAATTGCCCTATCCGTAGAACAGCTTGGCCTCAAACATGTCGTCATCACGATGGTCGCTCGAGATGATCTTCCCGACGGCGGCGCCCATCAGCTCCATCAAATCGTCCTCGCCGTCAAAGCCCGAGTCCCTTCCACAAACATTGAGCTCCTGACAAGCGATTTTGCGGGCAACTGGGAAGCTTTAGAACAACTGCTCCAAGCAGAGATTACCGTTTTTAATCACAACGTAGAAACTGTCGAAGCGCTGACCCCTCGCGTCCGCCATAAAGCTACCTATCGGCGCTCAATGGAGCTGCTCCGTTTCACCAAAGCTCATGGCCGCCAACGCTTTTTAAAATCTGGAATGATGATTGGGCTAGGAGAGAGCCTGGAGCAAGTGCATCAAACCCTCCTCGACTTACGCAATGTTGGCTGCGATATTGTGACCATTGGGCAGTACTTACAGCCGAACCGAAAAAAACTGACCGTTAAAGAATTTATCCACCCAGATCAGTTCAAGGCTTATGCAGACTATGGACATTCCATTGGTATTCCCCATATGTACTGTGGCCCTTTTGTTCGCTCTAGTTACAACGCAGACCTTTTGGTGCAATAATGGACGATAACTTTCTGTTGCTTGATGAAGAAGATGTTGAGGTGCTCCGGCACCGCAATGCACACTTTGGGGGCAATTTTGCCATCATGCTCGAGTACTATCAGACTCAAAATAAGGGAGCATTGCTCGATGAAGAGAGGATTGACTACCTCCAACGGGTGGAAGAAGAGCTAGGGGAAGATCTCGCTCCTTACCTACTCCGGGAAACCGATTTTGAACAAATCGCGGCAGCGCAAGAGGCTTACCGACAGTTAAGAGCCCTCTACGAGGGGCATTCCAAAGGACCCATCGCCCTTGCCAATCTCATCTTAAGTGAGGAAAGTGAAGAAGAAGAGGCCCTCGAAGCGGTCACGAAAGAGGGCAATAAATGGCTAGGAGAGCTGATTCAGCTTCTGGAAGCCCCTGATTTTGCCTCACCTCTTTTTCCGGGTTATGGCTATGCTCCAGCTCTCGCAGCAAGAGCTCTAGGTGCGATTGGCGATGAAAGGTCGATCATCCCTCTTTTTGAAGCCATTGGACATGAAAATGAATTCATCGATGCAGCTGCTTTAGAAGCCTTGGTCCAATTTGGAGAGCCTGCTAAGCAATTTTTACTGCAGCGATTAAAAAGCCCTCCTTTTAATCAGGAGACCGGAAAAGCTGCAGCTGCTCTCTCTGCTTTTAAAGAAGATGAAGAGATTGGCAAGTGCGCTCTTGAGATGCTCGGCAATCCCGGCATTGCCAAAGCCACTCCTTTGTCGATCTACCTCGCCATCTGCTGCAGTGGATTGAAAAAGAAGGAAGACTATCTCCTCCTTGAACAAGTCGCTCAACATCCGGCTCTTTCTAAGGAAGCAAGGGAAGAGTTGCTGCTCTTATATGCGCAAAGGTCAAGGAAGAGGATTTAAATCAAATTCAAAGGTCTTTTTAAACTCCAGGAGTTCATTTTTCAGATCTTCTTCATGTTGGCCAGGAGGCTGGCTCTTGCCCGTCAGTGTGACTCTTTGGTTGACCAGTAAAATGAGCTTGTCACCATGTTGAAAGACCAAATAACCTCTTGTCGAGGGCATCTCTCTTCCATAAAACCCCTTCAAGAGCCCTGTGTTTTCGATAGAAAGTGCGACAAAGAGCATCTCATCTCCAATCATCTCTTCCGACAACACTTCTATCCCTTTCGCCTCCTCAAACATTTCTAGGGTCTCGATGCCACACGGCTCAAAGACCTCTTTCAGAGCCTTTTCATCCAGTTGTTCCCATCCCAAATCGTAAACATCGGCTCGTTTATAGTTCCCCGCTGAGTCAGCAAATATGGCAGAAACAATCCCCCAGTCCCCGTCTCCAGCTTGATCAGGAAACATGGTGGCAATAGCCTTCTTGTCCAAGAATTCGTCCTCAGCCTTGTATTTCTCTTCGCCGAGTGCATTGGCCTGACAGGAAAACATATTATTGCGGGCGTAATAACGCCCCTCTACGACTTTCCCCTCCAAAGGATAGCTATCGGAGGCGCCTACTTCTTTGGCGTAGGCTGGCCAAGGTGTGATATTGCGGTAATCCTCCCCAGTCCACCCAGCAAATATGAAATTTGCGTGTACTGGTTTTTCAAACGATGGAAGATCCAATTGGACATATACATTCCAATAATTCCATGCAAACTCCTTCTCTTCTAAGTCGACAATGCGGAACTTGGTGCCAATCGGCACCACTGCTAATATTTCGCATTTACCCTTGCAATAAGGGTATTCTTGTTTGTAGAGAGGATCTTTATTCCAATCTTCCCCATACAGCCGATAACTTTCCATTGAAATAGGCGAATAACACATCCCTGGAGGATCGATCGAAATTGACCCTTGATAGTCTTTTTTGATAAAAAACTCACCCACAACTTCATACTCTCGTTGTTTCAGCTCTTCGATGTAGCTTTCGAGCTGCCGCTTCTGAGCTTTTTTTGCCGCACGTTCCTCTGCGCGCTCTTTCACCCTGTAACTTGGAGTCGCACAAACCAAGGTGGGAATTAATAGTAACATCAACCACCAACGCCTCAACAGCCTCCTCCATTTCCCAATCGGGAAATCGTTTTTTCGCAATATGCGCTAGAGCTAATTGATACGACTGGTGTTTAAGGGAATGAGAGCTAAAGACCGATCGACCAGCTGGCCATCTCACGATGTTATACTTAGAGTGAGCATGCCTCATATGGGACCACCCTAACGTCACCGGATCATTCGGTACATAGTGGTTGGTGACGTTGCGAGCGAGGTTGTTCCGCAAAGGAACAGGACTGCCTAGCGTATCCACGTTGATCATGCTCCTAATTTCTGGAGGCAATCGCCGAAGGATTTGTTTTGCAAGAGCTCCTCCACTACTCCAGGTGATGAGATTGATCCTACCTCCAGGCCCCAGCTGGGCGGCCGCTTCACGAATCATGTTAACATGATGCTGTAAACCGGGGGAGTTTTGGTTCCTGATATAGGCAAAAGTATCTAGAATCCCGTCTTTGATGCCTCGTGCAGGATTATACAACAATTCGACCACTCGCCCTCCAAAATGACCTGCAATATCCTCAGTTTGCCCCAGCGCTTCCAAAAAAGGAGTGTTTATCCCATTAATAAAGAAGTTTCTGTCCGAAGAGGAGATCTTCCCGGAAGTAGGCGAGTAAAACTTCTCCCCACCACCCTCCCAACGGCTTTGGAAACGCGGCCCACACTTCTGGCTACACTTCTCTCCTTTCAGCGTCCAGCAATGGGAAGGGAGGATAGATTGGAAATTCGAGGCCACTAAGTAGAAGAGAACGCATGATCCCAAGACAATCGCAGGCTTAATGAGCTTTTTCAGCGACCAAAGCCCCGAGGGATCGATCTGCCCAATAGGATCGTTGTGGCAATACCCATACAAATTGGGGCCATCGGCATGACCTAGAGGATCAGGGCAGATCCATCTACCCGATTGGGGGTGATAATAGCGATGTCCAAAGAAGAAGAGCTCTCCCTCTCTGCGCTTAGAGCAATACCC
>JAFEGQ010000133.1 GCA_018239785.1 Verrucomicrobiota bacterium | reverse complement strand
CTTCTCGCCTCATGCGAAGGAAATTTTGAGACTCATTTTCGCCTCTTTCGCCTCTTTGGCCCTTTTAAACATGTCGTAGAGCCTTATGCCCGTTACACTTATGCAACAACTCCCACCTCTTTGATCCCCAACCACTATGTTTTTTCCAGTGAAGATGCCTATACCCATTTAAGTTATTTGCGCTTTGGCATGCGCAACTTTCTCCACACAAAAGGGGCCTGTAATAACCGCCCTTTTGCTTGTGATCTCTTTGCGTATGCTTTTTTCTCAACGCCGACCATCGTGGGATCTGTCCCCCGCCTTTATACCGATTTGTCCTGGCATGTCCGGCCGGATGTCACCACTCAAGTGCGGCTAAGCTGGAACCTCTCTCACAACCAAGTGGATCACTTTAGAAGCCGTCTTGCCATGACGGTGAGTGAAGATTTCGCTTTTTCTCTAGAATTTCGCTACCGAAGTGCTTTTGAATATCTGAAAGCAGACCCTTTCAACTGGGTGCTCGATTCTTTCAAGCAAGAATCTGATCTTCTGAAATCGCGCCTTTCTGACCGACGTTGTACGGTCCTTACCGACTGTTTTCTTCGCATTACCCCCACCATAGCTATCCAACTTGAGACCCACCATGGATTTAAAAGGCGCCACGCTGCTCCTTACAACGAAGCAAAGATCACTTTCTATAAAATTTTCCGCTGTCGATGGCATTTCTCCATTTTCTTTGAGCATTTAGAGATTGATAATCGCTGTGGTGTTCATTTGAAATTAGGACCTGGCAAGTGTCCTAAACCTCTTGGCCATACTCCCACAGTTTGGTAAAATCTTCTATGATATAACTACAGCCATCATTTTAATCATCAAATTTTGTATTTACCAGTTTTCATACCTGTCAGATCAAGACAGATTGGATTCAATGCATCTTGCCAGATGATCTGTTTAGCTTTAATCCTGAGCGCCCAATAATCCTGGATCTCAGGATGAGGAGGATAATTAGTCCAATTAATTCCCATTTCGACTATACCATTATTCAAATCAAAATCGAGTATTTCTCCACTATCATAGGGAAAAAGCAATTTTCTAATATATGGATTGCCATTTAGATTGATTGCATTTATACCTCTGCAAACAATAGTTCCACTAATACATTTATATTCATCTAAAATCAAGTGATCCTTATTCCATTCAGGCAAGATCTCTGCGCTGACGATCCTTAATTTTATTTCATCTCTCGCATGTGATATGCTTTCCAAGCCTCCATCGTGAAATAACCCAATATACTCATTAAAATTCATGATTCCAACACTTTTATCAGTAATACAAATGCGATGCTTCACTATGGTCTCCACAAGGTTGACCATCTTTATCTAAATATTTATCGTGTCTTCCTGTTTTATTGGGATTTTCATGATGCCAATGATCATGAGCTTTATGCCCTGACTCTTTTGGGTCCCCCTTATCAAATCGCCACTTATCACCTGTCTCCGGATCCCTTAATGTGGTATGACCTGCTCCTTTTGCCCCAGGATGTGAGACATCTATCCACCCTTCTTGAATAGCCCCTTCAGGGGTGGCTGCAGCAGGGCGGTAAACATTCTCTCTTGGTAAATAATAATTAGGAGGCCTTCTCAACAAGATATTTAGAGGTTCATTCCGTGACCCCAACCCAAGACCTTGATTGAGAGCTTCATACTCCCAATAGCTTTGGCGGGAGTTACTCTTCTCCGGACGATTGTTGTAATAGTTGTGGAGTTTCTGCCCTCCCCAAACGACTCCTGCAGCCACCACCGAAGCGACAGCTGTCCCTACGACAAGAGCCGTAATACTCCCTCCCATCAAAAGAGGAACCAAAGGAATTAAAAAGAGCAACTCCCCATTTGGATCCAAGTACGCGAAGGGATTGTTGAGGCAGTACTGGTAGAGGTTCATGCTGTCGACAAAGCCGGCAGGGTCGGTCGTCAGCCAGCGGCTGAAGGCAGGGTCGTAGTAGCGCTTCCCAAAGTAGAGGAAGCCTAATTCGGGATCTATCCGCTTGGCAGCGTATCTCCAGGGGTTAAAGACCTTCTCATAGGTCTCGAGAGGCTCTCCAAAGGCACTGTAGGCATAGCGATTGACTATTTTTTTCGTTCTTAAGTCGAGGAGATGGCGCACGTTCCCTTGGAGATCAACGATAGGGGCAAACGGCGTGTCATCGATCTCGATGGCAATTGGCGAAGGAAAGCTTCCCTGCGTGCTTTTTCCTAAGATCTTAAGATTTTGCACCTCAAGGCCAGGGGTAAAAGAGCCGATTTCCTCTTGGCCATCGTAGAGATACTCTTCCTTTCCCTGAGAGTGCTCCTCGTTGGCAGTTGTAGTCAGCCTCCTACCGAGCGGATCATAGGCAAAATGGAGACTCCTGCCTCTCCTCTTCGCCTCGACGAGCTGATTCAAAGGGTCGTATATTAACTCCCACTCTCCAGACACGAGCTGGTTCCCATTTAAATCGTACTCTCCCTGAGTGAGTTCATTGAGGGCATTGTGCTTATAGGCCTCTCCATTCTTTGCTAAACGATTGCGCAGAGAATCATACTGATAAACTTGGGCGTTGTTCTTAGATATCTCCAAAGTGAGCTGTGAGAGGTCATCGTAAGTGTAAGTATGGTTTTCCTCTTCGTTAAACGCTACGAGATTGCCACAGCTGTCATAACGACACTGTTGTGAGAAATAAGGAGAAACGACGGACTCATTTCTCCCGCATCGATCTGTGGTGTGATGGATTTGACCAAGATCACCGATCAAATCTTCATCAGTGAGATGGCCGCTCAAATCATAGCCCTTGCGCTCATGGGTGTAGAGCAGCTGGCCAGTTGGCGAATAGCGGTCCACCTTTCTCAAATAGAGAGAATCGTACGAGTAGAAGACCGCCCCCTCTTGACCAAAGATCAAAGAGAGAGGGCGATCCAACGCAT
>JAFEGQ010000132.1 GCA_018239785.1 Verrucomicrobiota bacterium | reverse complement strand
TCAGGTTATTTGGGTATACCATCTACCAACTTCCCCGCCCTCAAACAAGCTGCTGCCGAAAAGGTCTCTCATCTTCTGGCGACCAGAAGCTTTGAAGAGGCCCTACCCTATATCCCTCTTTGCCAAGAGTTGGTTCCCCTCGAACTCATCGAAGATCATGTCGTGCAGACCGCTAAGCAAGACCTTACCCAATTCCACGCTTCTCTCGCCCTTTGGGAAGCCTCCCACCCCGACCGCGCTGGAAAACTCCGCTTAAGCCTCCTCCTATTGGGCGCTTGCGAAGAACACTGGGGCAATGAACAGCTCCTCATTTTGATCGACCAAGCTTCACAGCTCCCCGATTGCCTAGGACAGGAGACTTATCGACAAGAGCTCAGCCGCACTCTGAAGAGAGGGTATACTCAGGCATTAGCAGATAACAATGCTTCTGCTTTACTTGTGATTCTTAAATGCGCTAAAGCGCACAATATAAAGACGTTACCAGCCATTTCCAATATGGAAATCGCCAATCAGCTGGCCGATATCCGCCATCTTCTGCAATTAGGGAGAGCGCTAGAGGCGAACAAAATTGCCCAGTGGTTGATTGAAGTGAACCCTTCCTCTTCAGAAATACAAGCTCTTCTTGATCAGATGCTTGAAGAATCCTCTCTTGCACAACCCTCCGAAGAGTCGATGGTTTTTTAACGCATTCCCCCGTTCTTAATAAAAAAACTACGCTTATTTAAAATGATAAACACAATTAACCATTACAATTGAGGTATAAATTTATTAATGGAGGCCCCGTGGACACAAATCAAGTATCAAAAATACAAAAATTGCAAAATTGGTGGAACAAACCAGAAGCAAGAGGGATTGCATCCAAGCTCGCCATCATCGTCGCTGCCGTTTTAGGAACGACTCTCGTTGTAGGCATCTGTCTGAATTTAAAAGGGATAAAAGAGATCGCAGGTGTCAAGATTGATACTGCGCTCTTAGCACAGATGGGAGGCTATGGAGTTCTTTCTGTCCTCATGTCTCAAAAATTCAATGAACAGAAAAACCTTCTAGAAAAGAAACCAGAGCATCACTATGAGGATACAGCTCAGATTGACAATGCTATTATCCAAAAAAACAAAATTACCATCTCTCTTCTCTCCGGCCTTGCTGCTCTCACCGTCGGCGTGATTATAGGCATTACCCTTTGGGATCGCATAACAAGTCATCTCGAAATCTCAACGGTAGATTTAGCAAATCTCTTGCTCCCCCTTGGGACTCTGATTGCGCTTACGGCCTCTTCAAAAAATGAGGAAAACTTAACAAAAGGAAGACAGCTGCTAAGTCCTTCACAGCAACAAATCGACTTAAAAGACATGCATCTGACCAAGGGAGAGAAATTTAAAAAATTTACAAATTATCTCTTTGCTGTTGTAGGAATCGGTACCATCGTAGCCGTGGGGGTGGGGGCCATTGCCCATTATGGCTTCAAAGTAGATCACCTCAACGTCTTAGGACAAGCTCTCCCTCTCGATAAAACCTCTTTAGGGGTATTAGTCGTCTCAGGAGGGGGACTAGCCGCGGGATCGATAAAAAACATCTTATTTACTCGCTCAAAGAGCGATATCATGAAAGAACGAAATAATATTAATGTATGCGTGGAACTACAAGGGAAAAACAAACAACTCGTCGCAACAGAAAAAACGCGTGCCCACTTGCGTCGAGCACTTGGTGCCCTGTTAATTGCGGCTGGTGTTGTGGGGCTGTCACTGCGGGTGTGGTCATTTTGGCCAGATCAGATGAAAAAAGTCTTGGGATTTGCGATGAATGATGACCTCATTTCAGTCGTTGTGTCTTCTTTGACGCTCCTCAGTTTTACGAGCGCAGGGGTCGACTTAGTGGGAGATGCCTCAGTCAACTATGAGCGCGTTAAAAATTATGCTTTTTTACAACAAGATCATGATAATCAGTTGTTTTTGAGCACTAATTATGACTCTTCATTAGAAAACTAATTAATCAACGCTATCACTTTAAAAATAAATGACCACTGATTATAGAGAGGAAATGGATGACCGAAGGGAACTACATGGATGAACAACGCATCATAGGGAGCCCTACCCCCTCTACCTTGCAGCAATTGCAAGGTTGGTGGAAGCGCCCCTCTACGCAAAATCTAGCGGCCACCGTCTCTTTCATTGCAGCTGGCGTCCTAGGAGCTCTTGTGATCACAGGGGCTACTTTGCGCTTAAAGGACATCCAGGCGGTTGCAGGGGTAAAAATCGACGCTACCTTACTTGCGAAGATCGGGTCTTATGGAGTGCTCGCCCTCATTATGGGCAAACAATTCAGAGATACCGGGGAATTGCAAAAACAGAGCACCGATCTCACTCTAGAACAGCTTCAAAAAGAGCGAACCTCCCTTGCGATTGTGTCCGTTCTCGCCATGCTTGGAGCGGGGACCATTGTCGGAATAACAATTGGAGAAAACCTTGTCAAGCATCGAGCGTTCTCCATGGCTGACTTTACAAACATCCTCATCCCCTTGATCTCTCTGATTCAACTCGCTGCCTCTTCCCGAAAAGAGGCTGAACTGGAGCTCCAAGAGAAAGAAATCGTCAAATTCGGAAATGAGGAGGAACAACAGGTCTCTGTAGCGACCCTTACAACGGCAGAAAAAGTGAAGAAGGTCGCCAATATCGGCTTCGCGGCTGTTGGTATTCTCTCTCTTTTGGGTGTTGGAGCTGCCGTAGCAGCTCGATATGGTTTTAAAATTGAGGATATCAAAATTCTTGGGTCTACTATCCCCTTAAACCTCAAAACATTTGAGCTTCTAACCATTTCTGGAGGTGCTTTAGCGGCTATTGCAATTAAAAACATCGCACTTACGCGCTCGCAAGAAGAGCTGGAAAAAGGAGGAAAAGGGCTCTCCAAAGACCTCAAATTCGATAAACATTCGAAGGATGTTTTAGCAAAAGAAAGGAAGAAGGGGATGGTGCGCAAAGGCATTGGAGCGCTCCTAATTGGCGCAGGTCTTATAGGGATCGGATTTTCTATTTGGTCTCTTGCTCCCGAATCCCTAAAGCATGTTTTAAACGTGAATGTCACTCGCGATCCTTTTGCAGTTGTAATTGCCTCCTTAACCGCACTCCCCTTTGTCGCTTCGGGGCTCGATCTTTTTGCGGAGGAGGCGATCAACTACGAGAAGGTCCAAAAGATCGCTCAATCTCAGCAAAAGTCCGTGGGGACCATCGACATCTGGTATAATGAGGGTAACGGAGAGCAGAGCAATTAATCCCCTATCACGAGACCGTGCGTTCCAAAATCACCCACCCGTTACAATGGATTCATGAGCACTGAAGCTTTGACCTCTTGTGGAGCCTACAAAGAAAAAACTTCTCGCCTTTGTCTAGGTGTCGAAGAGCGCTTTGAGAGACTCATCCGCCGTAGATCTCGCTTTCACCTTGGATTTGCCCTCCTTGGTGTGAGTGAATTGATCTGCCTTGTCCTCTTTTTCTTTTCCTTTGTTGAGTCCTCGGCCTTGGCGGTGGCGTTAGGGGTATTGTTTCTCACCGGGTTTTGCTACTTCGTCTTACGCCTTTACCTTCAAACCAAGCAACCAGAGGAGATGGGGCTACTTCGCGATCTGTATGTCGAATCATGCAAAGGATTGATCGGCTACCAAGAGGGGATTGCAGAGCATCACCTCGCCTTGGCGGGAGCGGTCTGCAAGTTGGCCTCTGGCCTCAGCGATGCGGAATATACCTATCACCGCCCTCCCAGATTCTTAGAGGGGTTAGGGCCGAGTCTTGCGAAATTAAGTTGCTTACTCCATTGGCGCTCTGTTTTGGCGATGCGCGAGCTGCTGCTCTTCTATGCCATCGAAGAGTATGTGCGGCTGGTACGTTGCGCTCCTACCACCCTTGAGATCCACGCTGCTTTAGCTAATGCCTATGTCTGTCTCTCTTGCCTCTATATTGATCCGCGCAAAATTGAATCGGAGGAACCTCTTTGGCTTCCCCCAGGGCGCCACTGTGAGGCGATGTGGGAGCGATTTCGCCGGGCGGCCAAACGGGCTGTTGAAGAGCTCCATATTCTCAAGGCCTATGCCCCCAATGATCCTTGGGTGCACGCTCAATTGGCCTACAGCTATCACGACTTGCAGATGCCGGAAGAGGAGATCGCCGAGTATGAGGCTCTCTTGCGACTCCAGCCCGATGACCTAGACACGATGTTTAAGCTGGGGATCCGCTACTTTCAGCAAGCGATGAGCGCTAAGGGGTTGCAAGTCTATGAGAGGCTCAAGCGGCGGCGGTATCACAAAGCAGATGAGCTCATGCGCTTTTATGACAGCGCTCTACCTACACCCTTCATGGGTTAAGAATAACGGTTAAAAATATCGCCATGATTATTAAGGGTTTTTTCAGAAAGCAGGGCGTTAGAACGCGCAAAGTAGATCATGTGATAGATCTTATCAGCTGTGATCATCTGCCCACCCTCCAAACACAAGAAACACTTATCTCCCAGCTGAGCTTTTGCCCATTCTCCCTGAGAAAAAGTGGATAAAAAATGAAGGTATTTTTTATATAGAAAGATTGAATATATTTAATTATAACTTCTAGTTAAACCCAGAACCACAACGCCTTCCAGTCAATCGTTCCAACCAGCAGCCCTATAACGCAAAGAGCGTTCGCTAGCCAATTGACCTTCTCTTTGTAAAGAATCTGACCCCACACATTGCAAATGAGGATGATCGAGACGGCGAAAAGGGGAAATAACATCGCATTTTCCCAAGGGGTCGCCAGCGTAGGGGCTGTGACGAGAAAAAAGGTCCCCCCCGCGTTGCCCAAACCTCCAAAAAGGCCATAGAGCACCTCTGCCCCCTTAGGCCATCGCCTCTCTTTGCGCCAATAACTGATCAGCTGAATCAAAGTGGCCACAAAGAACAGCACCGGATTAAACCACTGCCCTGTTTCAAGGGTTAAATCAAACGGAAGTAATGAGCTAGCAGGAAGACCAATTTTTAACATCAAAGCGCGCCATTGCAGCACCGCAAGCAGCCCCACATGGCAGCAAAAGGCCGTAAAGATAAAAACTACCCAATGCAACTTGTCATAGCGGGAGTCCACTTGCCAGCCGGCCCAAAAAAGTCCCGCAACGACTAGCCCTGAGCCAATCCCATTCCATGGGGCATACGGATAGCCATAGAGAGAGCCAAAGATCAAAAACATGACTAGAGCAGGCATCACAGTCGCTGAATTAAGAGCGGCAAAGGTTAGCCCAGGAGGCCCCCTCTCCAAAGAGCGCCCCAAAGTTAATAGCATCGTCCCGAGAAAAAGCCCTGCAATGACCCCCACAATTGCAGACGAAGCACTCCATCCATATTCTCCTGTGCGGACCGGGCTTAAAAAAATGGAGATCGCAAAAGAGAAAAAGAGCTGGACGACCAGATACGCTCTAGTCGAACCGCCAGCGTCAATGCTGCGCCGCATGAAAAAATTGGCAACGGAAACTAAGCCAGCTGCCATGAGCATCATCAATAATGCCATCGCAAGTTATCATGGAGGCTAATCGTTTATCTTATCAAGCTAATTCATGAGAATTTTTGCAGGTCAATTTCGAGGAAGAATCTTACAGGTCCCCAAGGGAGGCCTGCGCCCTACTTCTGGGCAACTGAGGGAAGCTCTGTTCAATATTTTAGGGACAACGATCGCAGAGGCGACCTTTCTAGAACTGTTTGCCGGCTCAGGAGCCGTGGGTCTTGAAGCTTTAAGCCGAGGTGCTGCACACGTGACCTTTGTCGAAAAAAATCCTCAAGCTATCGCCTGCATTGAACGCAATATTGCGACATTAGGGGTCGAACGACAAACACGCGTTTTCAAAGGAGATGTGTATCGCCATTTACCCAAACTCAAAGGCCCCTACTCTCTGATTTTTGCTGATCCCCCGTACCTTCAAGAAGATCTTACCAAGCTCGTCAAACACTGCGCACCTCTGTTAGCGCAAGAGGGGACCCTGTTTATTGAAGAAAGCATTCGCGCACCTTCCTTAGGGACCTCCTCTTTTGCCCCTCTCCAGCTCATCAATAGGCGCACCTATGGCGACTCAGAGCTGTTAGAATTCAAGCTATCTCCCTCATAATCAACACTCTAAAATTACTTATTTTAATAAAAAAATAAAAGATTTATGGAGGAGAACGGACAAAAAGTCCTCAACGTTGATGGAGATATTAATATGAAAAAAATTACTTTATTCTCATTGGCCGCACTCGCTTGTTTCGCGCTCAGCTGCCAGCAAGGAAACAAAACTGACGAAAAAAATAACAGCGGCGCTCACAAACAACCTGAAGAAGCCAAGGAAGCTCAAGTACCTACCCCTCCTTATCCTGGTCCTACGCCTCGACCTGATGATGGAAGCACACCAGGCGCCCCTGCACCTAAACCCAGACCTAGATATTGAGGGAGCTATAGATGAAGAAAATTACATCAGCCTCATTGGCTGCGCTCGCTTGTCTCGCATTCAGCTGCCAGCAAGGAAATGGGGGCGAAAAAAAACAAAGCAGTTCCCAAGCAGTTCCAGGAAAGCAACCTCAAGAAGCTAAAGAAGGTCAAATAAAGCCTCTGCCTGGTCCTTCTAACCCTCCTAAAGAATAAGTTCTCCCTTCATTCAAGATGTGTGTATGCACATCTTGAATGAAGAATTATCAACAAGATTCTTAATAACCAACGCTCTAAGATCAACTCTTTTAAAAAAAATATAGAACGTTTATGGGGTAGAGAGAGACAAAGAGTCCTCAACGTTGGTGGAGATGTGGAACACTGATCCAAGGAACGCGCAAAATCTTATTAATTAAAATATTAATAAACCATAAGAAGTATAAGGTGGTAAATAGTCATGAAAAATAAAATTGCACTAGCAGTAGCTATGCTCGGGATGATCAGCGGTTTTTCCCTATCCACTCCTGCATACGGGGCCCCTGCAACCTCAACAGTGGAGAGTAGCTCTTACTCTAAAAACAGTGACAAAGAGCAGCGACTCATTAAAGAGGAGAGGGAATTTTCCAGAAAACTGGACCGTCAAAGCCAGCGCAAATTTCGCGCCTTGACTGCTGAGCAAAGAGAAGACGCGATGGATTTGGCCGATAAAGAAGGCATGTGCCCTAACGAAGCGGTCAATGAAATTTCTGAACGCAGCAGCGTGGGGGTGGCAAAAAGTGGACGCTTAGGTAAAGCGAGCAAAGAAGTGGCACCTATGACCGACGAAGAGAGAGAATTTTCTCGTAAACTCGACCGTAAAGAGCAAAGAATGTTCCGCTCTTTTACTGAAGAACAAAGAGAAGATGCGATGGACCTGTCGGACAATCAAGGAATGAACCCCAATCAAGCTGTGCGTAAAGCAGCTGGAATGAAAAGCTAAAGAATAATCAGGGAAAGGGAACTTAAAGATGAAAAAAAATAACCTCACAAAATTAGCTCTTATGGGACTTAGCTGCGGCTTAATCATTGGCTGCCAGCCCGCCCAAGGAGAGGCCTCTGAAGAGTCAAATTCCTTGATGGAACAGAGCCAAATGACTCCACAAGAGCAAGACTTCTACAACAAGCTCAATGAAGAAGGGAAAAAGACCTTTTCCCAAATGAGCAGCGACAAACGGCTCAAGACAATGCAAGTTGCTCAAACGACCTGCAAAGGGAAAAACAGCTGTAAAGGGCTTGGCGGGTGCAAAACAACCCAACACGCTTGCAAAGGTCAAAACAGCTGTAAAGGCCAAGGCGGCGGCCCTGTAAAGGATCCTAACGATGCTGTGATGATGGTCAATAAGCAAATGTAAGGATGATGACCATAGAGGTTTATTGCCTCTATGGTCTATTTTTTCACTATGAACCTCCCCCAACTTGGCATAGGCCTAGGCCTAAGAATTCCTCATTATGAGGAGATCCTTGCAACAGAGCCGAAGGTCGACTGGTTTGAAATCATCAGTGAAAATTTCATGGTCGAAGGGGGGCGCCCTCTCGCCATGCTAGATTGGATTTTGGAGCGCTATCCCGTCGTCCAACATGGGGTCAATTTAGCCATTGGCAGTCCGGACCCTCTTGATTGGGACTATTTAAAGCGTCTGAAAGCCCTTGCGCGCAAGACAAAAACCCCTTGGCTTTCTGACCACCTTTGTTGGGGAAGAGTGCCTGGAGCACACTACCACGACCTTCTCCCTTTGCCCTACACCCGTGAAGTCATTGATTATGTCTCCGAGCGAGCTCGGATTGTCCAAGATTACCTTGAGATCCCTTTTGCCCTTGAAAACCTCTCTTCCTACGTCGCCTATTGCGCCGATGCGATGCCAGAGTGGGAGTTTTACAGAGAGGTTGTGGAAAAGGCCGATTGCCTGATGATGCTCGACGTCAACAACATCTACGTCTCTGCCCGCAATCATGGCTTTTCGCCAGCTGATTACTATAAAGAAATCCCCATGAGTCGAGTAGTGCAAATCCACCTTGCTGGCCACACGGACCATGGGAGTTATGTGCTTGATACCCATAACGATTATGTCAAAGATGAGGTGTGGGAAATTTATTCCCAAGTGTGGCCCTTAACTCGTAAAGCCTCTACGTTGCTCGAGTGGGATGACGACTATTTAAGCTTTGAAGAGACATGGGCGGAGGCGAAAAAAGCTAAAGCCTTCCAACAAGAGCTCATCGATGCAGGCGCCTGAACAACTCTCGATCTTACAACATTGGTTTGGAGGAGTGATCTCTCGCCCTCTGACGGAGGAAGGAAAGAGCGCTCCCATAGATGCAGCTGTAAAGCAATGGGTGCTTCCCAGCCCCACTCTTGCGCCTGATCAGAGGATGGAGATTTACAACCAGCAGTACTGGTATCGCCTCTTGACAGTCATGCAAGAGAATTTTCCCCTCGTCGCCCAGCTCATCGGCTACGCCACCTTTAATGAGCTCGCCACCGCTTACCTCATCGAATACCCGCCCCACACATGGCGCTTGACCGAGTTAGGGCATCGATTTGCAGATTGGGTCGAAGACCCCTTGCTTAAAATCGCCGGGCAAGTGGATTGGGCATGGGAGCAGGCTTTTATCGCCCCTGCGTATCCTCCCCTTTCGGGAAATCCCACCCTTTTGTTGCAGCGCCCTTGGCGCTTGCAGCCCCACCTGACTTTACTCGAGTTGGCCTGTGATTTGCTCCCTATAAGGGACAATAAAGAAGGGGAGTTAGTGTGGGAAGGTCCCTACCCTGTTGCGATCTTCCGCACTCCCTACAACGATATCGCTTGGGCACGCCTCCATCTCGAAGAACTCAAGCTGTTGCAAGCCATTGCTTCAGGGCAAAATCTCCTTGAAGCTCTGGAACAATTCCCCCCCACACATGAGGAGGAGCTCCCTTTTTGGATCCAAAATTGGGTGATTCGCCAATGGCTCGCATAGACAACATTCTATTTTGTATGTTAGCATCCTGCCACTATGCAAGGGACAGCCTCCATTCTCGAAGCCCTTTGTGGCCCCAAACCTGTCAATCGGGATAATTACCGAGACCTTCTCGCAGGCGATGGGCGCAATCTTTACAGCACCACTCCTTGGCTTGGCCTAGGGAAATGGTACCGTTTGATCGCATCTGCCCAACATCCTGTCGTTGTGGACCAAAGTCTGCACAATGTCGCTTGTGTCTTCCAACAAACGATCGAGGGGATCGCTCACGCCCACGCCTCTTTTCAACAAGCCGCGGAGACTTTGCGCAACTCCTCTTCTGAAAATAGCGCAGAAACCTACCAATTTTGGGGCAAAGAGCTCATCTCTCTCTTGCAAGAGCTCGAACGGCTCGAAAAAGATCAAGACCTCCTGAAAGGGCGCTGGGACCAGTTTCGAGAAATCGCCGCGAACCTGAACACTTTGTCGGAGCAGACACCCCCTGCCCTTTATCTCTGCTCCTCTTCCGTCCGTCTCACCTCATCTGCCATCGCCTTTGCGGGGGTTGCTGTCGCTCTTCGACGCTACCAGCGCACCCAAACGCTCTCTCTTTGGGCGTGTAGCCCTTTGTTGCCCGTGGTGACCTTTTGGCCCGTAGCTTTAGCCAAAGAACCTCTTGAAAACGTCGACTTACCTGAAAATGGGCTGGACCTTCTCTTTGAGGCGCTAAGAGGAGCAAAAGATTTCTCCCGCCTTGACTGTCTCCACCATGAAATTGGCCTATTTCCCCCCATCAGCGCTTTTGCAAAGCTCGCACAAGACGTAAAACAGGAGGATTGGACGGCACAGCGCCTTCCTCAGGAGATTCTCCTTTGGATCGAAGCTCTCAACGCGAGCTGCACACAGAAAGAAGAAACGCCCCCTATCCGCCTTTTACACCATGTATTACTGGACTTCAGTGAACATTTCGAAGGGACCCCAAGTGAAACGTGCGCTCAGATCGAATGGGCTTTGAAGCAAGGGGGGTGCAAGATCTTTGACCAAGAAGATCCCCTCCACACAAAATGGGTTGCGGAGCTCCAGCCGGGAATGTCGATCGCCAAGGGAGAGCAACAGGTAATTCTCCGAGAAAGCTTAGGCAATGGGCGCTGGAAACTACAAAATAGCGACGACATCGTCATCTTCCATCCTCTTAATGAGGCGAGCTTAGGGATAGCTCAAATAGAACAGGCAAGGGAACATCAGGAAGACGGCCTCACTCATGCTAAAATCGGCCTCTTGATGGACAGAGGACGAGCCGCTTATTTCGAACACCTGACGCGAGCTGCAGAACGCTCATGGCGAGGAGATGAGACGGATCAAACCTATAAAGAGACCTTCTTAGCCGAATTTAAGAAACTGATCGCCAGAAAGAAAATCCCTAAAGGAGCTCTTGAAGACCTTCTCCATGTCAATGCTCAAGGGCAAGTGCGTTGGCTGCTCGGAACTAAAGAAACCGAGGAGCTTGACATGGAGCAAATCAAGAAAATCGAGGACTATTTTCGTCACTGCTCCGATTCCGACCAAAACTGCTTCCAGTATTGGATGAAAGAGACGAGGCTGACGAGCAGCCCTTCTGCATTAAGGATGAGAGCTAACCTTGTAGAGAAGTTGCGCCTCGATCTCAGCTCCAACGCTCTTTACGAGCATCATGTTAAAGTAGCGATCAGGGATGTTCGTAGAAATTTTGAAATCCCTAGTCAGGACAACATCAATAATCTGCAGCCCCTCAAAGAGCGGTTATTGCGCCATCTCCCCTCTTGTCTGGAGCAATCTCAGAGCATCGTTATTCCTCCAGAAGATCTTCCGTGGTTGCTTGTGCAAGCTGCAATGCTCGAAAAGCCTTATTTGCTAAAAGAGCGAGCTCTCGAAGACAGAGCTTTTGGTCTTGACCCCCAGCATCTGCACAATGACGACTTTTACAAAGTGGGCATCTACCACGAACAACAAATCGCAGCAGTGAGGAAGGATCAAGAGAATATTCTTTTTTGACTTTCTCCATCTCATTTCATTCGAATTTTCCCTTTTGTTAAATTAGCCTTGCTCCCATACGTAAAGCTGCTTAAGATGCAGCTAGAACTGGAAAAGGAGGTTATTCCCATGACAAGAGACACCGCATCTCAAACGACTTTAGAGCAAAAAGTAAAGTCCGCTAAAGTAAAGCTTGGCCTTGTACAAGATGTAGATTTAAGAAAATATCTTCCTTGGAACGATGGACATCAGATGCACCATTTTAGCTTTAAGAAGTTGTCCAAGGAGGCTCCAGCTGAGCTTTCAGCTCTCATCGAGCGCTATATCCTTGCAGTTGCAGCTCCTCAGCCCATGCCTTCAGCTCCAAGATCGCGCCGCAATTCAGGGAACTTGAATTTGTCGCGCGGAGAAATCCAGCGGCTGATCACCCGTCTACAAAATGTTGGGGAAGAAGCTCTTCTCATTGAAAAACTCTCTTCGCAAATTGACTCTTACGCATCTATTAAAAGGGAGCTGATTTCCTCGATTCGGAAGGATGAAGCCAACGAAGTTCTCTTTAAGAAATTCGCCCAAAAATTGGCAACTCGCCGCTCTCAATTCTGATCTAATTGTTCTCTTTAATGCGATGTGCGCGTTTTCCCAAGGGAAAACGCGCATTGCATAATGCTGCACAAAAAAATCCCCTTTCTGTGGATATATTTTCTACCACAGAAAGGGGACTTAAGGCGGCTTGATTTAAACGGGTGCCTCTGTTGGGGCCATCAGACGGCGCAATTCTACCAGCCATGTAATGTCCTTTGTCTCAGGCAAAGGGAGAAAACGCCCCTCGGAGAAAAGAGAAAAAAACGGGGTTGGAATAGACGTGGCAGGATTGTTAGTCCTGGCCTCTATAGGGTTAACATGACTGAAATGAATACGCTGCAACTCCATGCGGACTCCTTTTATTTTAATGACTAGCTACTTGGAAGCCTTAAGATCTTAGGCCGGCAAAGAGAAGATGAACGACCTCTCACTTGAAAGAGAGATAGCTGAAAAGGGAATTGGCATGCAACCATTTCTCGTAAATAAAATCATGAATGAGAGATAGAGAAGGTCTGCTTAGGGAAACAGATCTCATAAGCAGTCCTGCGCGCTGAAGGGCCATAGAGGTGGCCAGCGCGAGGGTAGCAGAGGACAAAGATCTCACTAAATCGCCGCTTCTCTGGATCACTGTAGGGGGCATAGGGAGTGTGGATCATCTTTCCCCCTTGATAAAGGGCGACAACGAGCTGATCCGCATCCCCCTTTTCTAAGGATTTGCTCAATTCCACGGTATTCAGAGGGCGTCCTTGAGGGGTCGTCACATAAGCCTTGCGGCTACTTAAGTCGACAAATGCCCAAGTGTCATGTTCCTTAACATAGCTCTCTGCAAAGAAATGAGCTGGATGGGACGCAGCAGTTTCTGTGGAGCCTATTGCGACAATTCTACTGGGGATGCCAAGCGCATTGGCGGCAGCTACATAAGCAAGAGCAAGCGCATCTCCTCCAAACGTCACCCGTCCATGAAGCAGCGCTTCTAGCACTTGCAGCCCACTCAAAGAGGTGGTTTTGACTTCGCCGACCCCCATGTAGAAGGGCATTTCTCCCAAAAGATAGGCGGTAAGAGATTCGATGTTCTGGAGCGTGGAGGAGGAGTCGATGCAAAGATCCCCTAGAAGATCGCGCACCCAAGCGACTTGCTCTTGAGATTCGGCCAAAAGATACCCTTGTGTCCATTGGTCAAACTGGACAAGGGCCTCTTGATGGGGATAAAGGTGCTCATAGGGAGCAAGCCGCCCATAATGGATCGCGTCGCGATTCCACAGCCAGTAGCCGCAAGCGATGAAAAGCGCAAGACCGCCAATGCACATCAAACTATAGCTGAAAATGAGTCTCACGTCCCCTATTTAATCCTAAAGGGGACTATCGGTTCAATTGTTTTGCAGTTGAACAGCTTGTGATGTTTCTAAGCTCTTGTGTGCGGCCTGTAATAGGCGGACAACTTGCAGCCCCTCTTTGCCATCTGTGAGAGGACAAAGGCGTTCTGTACAGCAGCGCAAGAAATGTTCGCACTCCCTTTTCAAAGGCTCCATCGCCTCAATTGCGATCGCCTCTTTCTGCCGCTGGGGATTGAGCATTGCCCTCCCTCCTTCGATCTGCACAGGAGCGTGCAAGAGCTGCAGCTTCTCTGGAAAGGGGCGCGTATCATCAAAAACAGCCATCGCCTTGCTCCCTACAACAGTGAGCCGATGTTCTTTGAAGGGATTTAGCCAGCTCACATGCAAGTGGGCCTGCAACCCAGTGGGCCAAGAAAAGGTGGCAAACGCCATATCAGCAATACCAGGCTGGAGATACGCTCCTCCTGTACAGCGAACTTCTACAGGCATTTGTCCCCCTGTGAGCGCCAAGATCACCGAAAGATCGTGGGGGGCAAAGTCCCAGAGGGCATTTTCGAAAGAACAGATGCGCCCCAAATTGACGCGGGTGGCCACAAGAGCCTGCAAGGCTCCCAAAGTTCCCCCCTGGACAAGCTCGACGAGCCGCTCCACCCCCCGGTGATAGCGCAAGATGTGTCCCACCATCAAAATCCGCTCTCCTTGGCGCGCAAGCTCCTGAAGGGCCTTGGCCTCGTGCTCCTCAAAACAAAGGGGCTTTTCCACAAACACATCTTTCCCCGCCTCTAAAGCGGCTTTAGCGAGGTGATAATGTTCTTTCGCAGGAGCCGCGATGGCAATGCTTGTGAGAGCAGGGTCTTGGAGGATCTCTTCAAAAGAGGTGGTGGTGCGGAGGTGGCGATAGTTTTGTAAGGCGGAGGGGTTAAGATCACACACGGTATGCAAAACGGCGAGCTCTTCGAAGACTCTAGCTAAATTTTTCCCCCATGCCCCGATGCCGATCAGTCCGATGCGGATTTTCACACCCCTACCTCAGCGCCAAGGGCCAAAACCGCTTCAATCACCTCACTTTGCGCTTCGTCGGTTAAGAAGGGGTGGAGGGGCAAGCTGAGAACCTCTGAGGCAGCTTTTTCTGCCTGGGGGAACGACCCTGGACCCCATCCCAGGGGAGCAAAGACAGGCTGCTGATGCAAGCAGGTGGGGTAGTAGATGGCTGTAGGGATCCCTTGTGCCGCCAAATAGGCCGCCGCCTCGTCCCGCTCGGGAAGGCGCAACGTATACTGAGCATAGACGTGGGTGACATCCCCTGTTTCAAGGGCCGGCACTCTAAAAACCTCGCCAAACGCTTCATCATAGGCCTTAGCAAGGGCTCTGCGCCGCTTCAATTCTGCGGCAAAATGGGGCCATTTTGCGAGTAAAACCGCAGCTTGTAGGGTGTCAAAGCGGCTATTCATTCCGAGGTATGGGTGGTGATGCCGGACAATTCCCCCATGCGTGCGCATCGCTTTTAATCGGTGGGCGAGCTCCCCATCAGAGGTGAATACAGCCCCTCCATCTCCATAACATCCCAAGGGCTTAGAGGGGAAAAAGCTCGTCACTCCCATCAACGTGACCCCACAGCTGCGCTCTCCATCACGGGTCGCTCCAAAGCTTTGTGCCCCATCCTCGATAACGGGCAGGCCAAATTCCTCAATCCGTTTTAAGTCTGGCATCTGACCAAAGAGGCTAACTGGAATGATCGCCTTCGTCCGAGAGGTGATGGCCTGTCCAATTTGATCGATATCGATGTTAAAAGTCTCTGGGCAAATATCGACAAAGACGGGTGTTGCTCCCACGAGGGAAATCGCCTCGGCGGTGCTGATCCATGTGAAGGGGACTGTAATGACCTCGTCCCCAGGGCCAATTTCCAAAGCCATGAGGGCGAGCTGCAGACCTTCTGTTCCACTCCCACAGGTGATGCAGTGCTCCACCCCCACAAATTCAGATAAAATTGTTTCTATCTGCTTAATTTCTGGCCCCATGATATACTGGGATCCCTGAAGGACTTTCGCAATTGCGCCATCTATCTCCTCTTGATATGCTTGATACTGCCGCTGAAGATCGACAAACTGCATAGAATTCCCGTCCTCGATTTTAGGAGCTGGAGTTTAATGTAATACGGGAGCGACTGCAACAGATGGAAAAAAAACGGGTATTGGTCACAGGAGCTGCTGGGTTTATCGGCTTTCACGCAGCAAGGGCGCTCGCTAAGTGCGGGCATCAGGTTTTAGGAGTCGACAACTTCAATTCCTATTATGAAGTTGCCCTGAAAAAGGAGCGGGCCCAACAACTCCTTGAAGAGGGAGTGGAGGTCATTGAAGGAGATCTTGCACAAGAAAACGCATTACCCCCTCTCTTCGACCGTTTTGCCCCCACCCATCTTCTCCACTTGGCAGCGCAAGCTGGGGTACGCCATTGTTTGGAAGCGCCGCAAGAGTTTGGGCGAGATAATCTTTTAGCGTTTCTCAACCTCCTCGAAGTGTGCCGCAAGTACCCCCAAGTTCCCCTCATCTTTGCCTCTTCTTCTTCGGTGTATGGCCTCAACAAAACGTTCCCTTTCTCTGAAAAAGACACGACCGAACGCCCCTCAAACCTCTATGGAGCTACAAAAAAATCTAATGAACTCTTAGCCCATGCCTATCACAACTGCTTTGGCATTCCCGTGACAGCTCTCCGTTTTTTCACGGTCTATGGCCCTTGGGGACGTCCTGACATGGCGGTCTACCGCTTCGCGCGGCAAATTGCTCGAGGGGAGCCTGTGACCCTTTACGGACAAGGCAACATGAGGCGCGACTTTACCTATATCGATGATATCGTTGCAGGGATTGTTGCCTCTATCGACCTCCAGGCGCCTTGGGAGATCTTTAACTTAGGCTCTCATCAATCTGAAGAGCTGATGACATTGATTCGCCTTTTGGAACAGCATTTGGGAAAAAAGGCTTTGATCAAGCACATCCCTACCCCTCAGGGGGAGGTCGACGCTACCTTTGCCGACATCTC
>JAFEGQ010000131.1 GCA_018239785.1 Verrucomicrobiota bacterium | reverse complement strand
TGAAAGCAATGCTGCTGTCTTGGTCGAGTTCATCTTCAGTCATAATCACCTCTTTGTGTCTCGACGGAAGATCTTAAAAATTAAGATGTAATTATATCAAGAATCTTTCATGAAATCGCCCTGGCGCAATGCGTTGACAAAGAAGAAAGAAACTGATAGAATGACAATTTAAAGCAATCGGCGAGTAAACATGCAGCTTTGGACGGTAACAGCCTCCATCACGACAACATCCACGGTGGGTGTGGTTGTGGCTGCAGCGTCATGTTGCGGCTAAACAACAGACGCCCGCCAAAGATTAGCTTATTCCCAGAACGAAAGGTTATAACGTTTTTCAGAGGTGAGCGTCACAGCTTTAAAGGTGTGACAATGAAAAGTCATTGGGCAATTATTTCAGCGGGGCTTGCTCTCTTCTCCATGTTTTTTGGAGCGGGCAACCTCGTCTTTCCTCTTCTCTTAGGACAAGCAGCCGGCTCTCACAATTTTTATGCCCTCTTGGGCCTTGTCATGACAGGAGTTCTGTTCCCTCTAATCGGCCTCCTTGCGATCATGCTTTTCGCAGGAAATAATAAAGTTTTTTTTGGAAAAATAGGTGCGCTTGGAGCCCTTCTCTATCTTATCATCCAATTTGTCATGGGGCCCATCGGCTCTATCCCCCGCCTGATCAACGTCTCCTATGGGACCTTGGCCCCCTACTTCCCTTCTCTCTCCTTAATCGTTTTTAGCCTCATCGCCGCCTTTATTGCGTTCCTCTTGGTCCTCCGCCCCTCACGTCTTCTCTCCCTTTTAGGATCGCTCTTTACCCCGATTCTCCTCCTCTCTTTAGGCTCGATCATCGTTTTGGGACTTATCCATCCCCCATCGATGGCCGCGGCGGAAGGGACTGGGCTAGGGACTTTTTTAAAAGGATCCTTAGTTGGCTACGGCACTCTTGATCTGCTTGCAGCCTTCCTCTTTGGCAGGTTCGTCTTGCACCAATTTCAACGGGAAGGGGAAGCCCCCAAGCAACTCATGGGGAGATTTTTTAAAGCGAGCCTCATCGCCTCAGCTCTCCTCGGCCTCACTTACGGCGGGCTCACCTACGTCGCCGCCTTCCATCTCAACGCACTGCCAGCAGGCATCCCCCCAGAAGGGCTGCTGTCAGCGTTAGCCATTCATCTGTTAGGCGCAAAAGGGGCCTTGATTGCCAACATCGCTGTTGTCATGGCCTGCTTAACCACTGCACTCACTCAAATTGCGATCTTTTCTGAGTACTTGCAGCAAGATCTTTTGCGTCGAAAGATCCCCGCCATTGCAGCTCTGTTGATCACTCTGCTGATGTCCGCTGGTTTTGCGAATCTCGGCTTTAGTGGGATCATGGCAGTATTAAAGCCTATTATTAACGTCGCCTACCCCATCTGCATCGCATTGAGCATTTGGAACATCGGCGGTGTCCTGATCAACAAAAAACAACCTGCCTATGCGCAATTAGATTGAAGAAGGGGGTTTTCGTGCCCCTGCCCGCGCCCCTGCCCGATTTTTTTTATGTAGTCGGGCAGGGGCACGAAATATCGATGGTAAAAGTCTATGTTGCAGTTGTGCAAAATCCCGAAGGGATCTATTCTGTCTGAACTAACCAGAATTTTTAGGGGAAGAGGAATGCCCACAGTCAGTCAACTCTTGCGTACACCACGCGGTCATAAAAAAAGGCGCAATAAGTCGCCCGCTTTACAACACTGCCCTCAACGTCGAGGTGTTTGTTTGCAGGTGAAAACTAAAACTCCCAAAAAGCCTAACTCCGCTTTGAGAAAAGTGGCATGGGTGCGCCTATCCAATGGACATGAGGTGATCGCCTACATTCCAGGTGAAGGACACAACTTACAAGAGCACAGCATCGTGCTCGTACGAGGCGGACGTGTGAAGGATCTACCGGGTGTGCGCTATCACATCGTGCGAGGAGCCCTCGACACAGGAGCTGTAACAGATCGGAAGCAGGGAAGATCAAAATACGGGGCAAAGCGCCCTAAAAATAAATAATACTGAGATTCGCACGTGCGCATCTCTAAGTGTTCTCGTCGGTCCACTGCAAGCCGTTGGCTTAGCCGTTGACAGACGAGAAGACTCCAGTCGACGAATGATGTCATTTGTTGGCAGGTGAAACATTGATCGCCCTCTTCCCAAACGCAACGGATGAACAGGAGAAGAGATGTCTCGACGTAGAAAAGCTATCAAACGAAGGATCGATCCAGATCCGATCTTTAAAAGTATTTTGCTCTCGAAATTTATCAACTGCATCATGGTCGATGGCAAGAAGTCTGTCGCAAGAAGAGTGGTTTACGCCGCTATCGACAAGTTGTCGAAAAGAGTGGCCAACGAAGACAAAATTGCTGCCTTTGAGCAAGCTCTTGAAAACGCCAAGCCCACGCTGGAAGTTAAATCGCGCCGCATCGGGGGGGCAACCTACCAAGTGCCGATTGAAATCCGCCCAGAGCGCCGCACTTCTCTTGCCATGCGCTGGGTCATTAAGCACTCTCGCGCCAAAGCAGGTCGTTCGATGGAAGATGGACTCTCTCAGGAACTGGCCGACTGCTACAACAACCAGGGAACGACGATCAAGAAAAAAGATGACACCCACCGGATGGCTGAAGCTAACAAAGCCTTCGCGCACTACAAATGGTAAGAGAGTGAATCATGCCTAGACCCCAAGAAGACCAAATAGAGAACGTCCGCAATATCGGCATCATGGCCCACATCGATGCTGGCAAAACGACCACTTCCGAGCGCATTCTCTTCTACTGTGGCCGCGTTCACCGCATTGGAGAGGTGCACGAAGGGGCTGCGACCATGGACTGGATGGTCCAAGAGCAAGAGCGAGGGATCACGATCACCTCAGCTGCGACCACCGTCTATTGGAAAAACCATAAAATCAACCTCATCGACACCCCTGGACACGTCGACTTTACTGTGGAAGTCGAGCGCTCGTTGCGCGTTCTCGATGGAGCTGTCGCTGTCTTTGATGCAGTCTCTGGAGTAGAGCCTCAATCAGAAACGGTTTGGCGGCAAGCTGACAAGTATGGAGTCCCCCGTATCGCCTTCATCAACAAGATGGACCGAATGGGAGCCGACTATTTTGCCGGCGTGCAAAGCATGCGCGAAAAGCTAGGTGCCAATGCTGTCCCTGTTCACTGCCCCATTGGAGCGGAGAGCGAATTTGCCGGGATGGTCGACCTCGTCACCATGCGCGCTTACCTGTTCAAAGATGAGACGATGGGTGCGGAGTGGACTGAAGAGGAGATCCCCGCGAATCTTCGAGAAAAATGTCAAAAACTGCGTACCGAGCTCTTAGATGAGCTCGCGACGATTGATGATGCTAACGACACTTTCATGCTGAAGGTGCTCGAGGCCCCCGAAACACTCACCGCCGATGAAATCCACGCACTCATCCGCAAAGGGGTTTGCGAGAACAAATTCACTCCTGTCCTTTGCGGTTCTGCCTTTAAAAACAAAGGGGTGCAAAACCTCCTTGACGCTATCACCCGCTGGCTCCCCTCGCCTAAAGACCGGGGCGTCATTAAAGGGACGAATGTAGATACCAATGAAGAGGTGTTGATCTCCCCAGATGATGCTTCTCCCCTTTCAGCGATCGCCTTTAAAGTGGCCTCTGATCCCTATGTGGGCCGCCTGACCTACGTGCGCATCTATAGTGGAACCTTGACGAAAGGGACCACGTTAATGAACACGACAAAGGACAAAAAAGAGCGGATCTCCCGCTTGATTGAAATGCACGCCAACCAGCGCAAAGATCGTGATGAGTTTTACACAGGGGATATCGCAGCTTGCATCGGATTAAAAAATACTATCACCGGAGATACCCTCTTCGGAGGCGACGCCGCAGTGGTCTTAGAAAAGATGGAGTTTCCTGAGCCTGTCATCTCGATGGCCATTGAGCCAAAGTCGAAAGCAGACCGGGAAAAACTTTCGATTGCTCTGAGCGCCCTTTCCGAAGAAGATCCCACTTTCCGCGTCAGCAGTAACCCCGACACGGGGCAGACCATCATTCAAGGGATGGGAGAGCTCCACCTCGACATCTTGCGCGACCGGATGATGCGCGAGTTTCATGTCGAAGCGAATGTGGGTAAGCCCCAAGTTTCCTACAAAGAGACCATCACACTCCCTGGCAAGGCAGACACCAAGTTTGTCAAGCAGACGGGAGGCCGCGGCCAGTACGCCCATGTCGTCGTAGAAGTCGAGCCCAATGAGCGTGGCAAGGGGAACGAAATTGAGAACAAGATCGTCGGAGGAACCATTCCTCGCGAGTACTTCAATGCCGTGGAAAAAGGGATTGTCGAAGGACTTGCAACTGGAGTCTTGGCAGGTTACGACCTGGTCGACGTCAAAGTGCGCATTGTCTTTGGATCGTACCACGAAGTGGACTCGAACGAGATGGCCTTTAAGATTTGCGCTTCGATGGCAGTCAAAGAGGCGTGCAAAAAGTGCAAGCCTATCCTCCTAGAGCCGATCATGAAGGTCGATGTCACTACTCCCGAAGAGTCGATGGGAGATGTCATTGGTGACCTCAACCGACGCCGCGGAAGAATCTTGGGACAAGAAACAGGCAAGGGAGCCGTTATTATCCGCGCCGAAGTGCCTTTGTCCGAGATGTTTGGCTATTCTACCCAGCTCCGCTCGATGAGCTCTGGGCGAGCTAACTATACCATGGAACCGAGCCACTTTGAGCCGGTCCCAGCTAAAATTGCAGAAGAAATTCAAAAGAGATAATCATGGCAAAAGAATCAGCAAAACAAAAAGAACCAGGAAAATCACCCGCTCATTCACGGATACGGATTCGCCTGAAGGGATACGACCAAAGAGTGGTCGACCACTCGACGGCCGATATTGTAGAAACGGCTAAACGTACTGGAGCTAGAGTCGCTGGCCCGATTCCTCTCCCCACAAGAAGAGAATCGTTCACAGTTCTCCGTTCCCCTCACGTCGATAAAAAATCGCGCGAGCAGTACGAAATCCGCACCCATAAGCGGCTGATTGAAATTGTGAACCCCACCCCCTATACCATCGACGCATTGAAGGGGCTGAACCTTCCTGCTGGGGTCGACATCAAAATCAAGACCTGATTAATAACTATTTTCTTTAAAAACCATCCTTTTTGACCCTAAAGAGGATGGTTGTTTACTTCTTGATTTTTTTCTTAAGCTAAAATAACATCGTTGCATGAAAATCCAACAAACAAACTCATGCATTGATCCCTATCGTTTGCTTTTCGCAACAGGAACCTCTTTAATATCCATTTTGGCCGGTCGCATTTTAGGCGCTTCTGCGAAGAAGAATTGCGTCATTTCATCCATTGCCTTTGCATCTTGCTGGATTGTGCGCTTCCCTTCTTGCGAGAAAAAATCCAATCACAATAGCCCCAAAATCATCGACAGCTTGATGAAAAATATCGAGAATATGCAGACATATATCCAGAAAAGTGAGTCCTACCAATTAGGCTATCTTAAAACCATCAAGGACTTCAGTCAGTTCCCCCTTTCCCACTCCGGGGTGCGACAAACCCTTTCGAGACGGATTTTCGAACTCCATCTTAACCGCGATTACGCCCCCACATCTTTATTGTTCAATGAAACCTCTATTTATCTAGGGCATAGCCTTCCCGACTATACTTTTACAGAGGAAGAGCTCCTCTCTCTCGACGCTTCAATGATAGATCAAAAATTATCTAACTATACTTGTGTTGCAGATTGCTGGTTTCTTAAAGATCAAGCCCCTGCGGAAACAACTCCCTTGAAGGTCTTGGGCAGTGAAGCTATGGATTGGTTTACAAAGCACCTCAAGTCAAAAGGGATAACTGTCACTAAGGAGCTGGAAAATTTCTTGCAAAGCAAGCCAGACCTCAAAGAGCCTCAAAACCGGACGCAGTTGAGTGAGCTTATTTGGGGCGGTAAAGGGAAAAAATCCTATATTAAAATATCTCCATCACACCGCTTACCTTTCCCTATTTGGACAGAAGCTCCGCCTCCATCCCTGCAGATGGGTAATTTATTAAATATTTCAAAAGACTCTACTCGCTCTTCTTTAGAAATTATAGTGACTTCTCAAGAAGGGATTGTGAATAAATTTTTTACGAGCTCAGATATTGCACATAGAATGCACAAAAGCATTAACTCATTTACAAATTTTTACGGTGAGTGGATTAAAGGGGGGACAATCAGCCTCACTTTCGACAGCAAAAACCACTGCCACTACGAAGCAAAATTCGAATGCGGAGAAGGCTTTGTCTTTGCGGAAGGGACTAAAAATTCTCCATATTACCCCAACGTCATCACCATCTCCCAATGATTTCAAGATTTCTAAAAGAGATAGCCTTTTATTTGTCATTCGAGTATCACATGTCATCTTATGACAGACATTAGACCCATCAGCTCAAATTCTTGTTCCTCCTCTCTCGTTCTTCCCTCTATGGCTCTTTTGACAACTCTTTTTATGAGCCGAGCGCTCCAGTTTACTAAAAAAAGCACTACCCTCTTATGCTTAAGCGCTTTCACCGTCACTTGGATTGCGACAAGCGCTTGCACTGACTCTCCTCCCCCAAGAGAAGAGGAGGAGACCGATCCCACAAACTCCTACGCATCCCATGAAGTCGAGGAACCAGAGGAGAGCGGAGAAGATACCAAGGAGAATGAAAAATGGTCCCCTTGGGCAAATGATCTGTTGCTGAAGCTCAAGGAGATGGGGCTGATCTCAGCTGTTTCCTACTGCGCACAGGAGGCAAAGTTCGAAGAAATACTTAACAAGTATGCAGATTATCCTCTGTCGACCTACGCAATCCAAAAAGCCGTTTCGACGCTCATCCTCCAGCTTTACTTCAAGACAGAGGAAACTCCTCAAGCTCGCTATCTCACCTGTGAAGAGGGTCTTGTTTACCCAGGTTACACTCTTCCCCCCCTTGTGTTTACGGAAGAACAACTGCTCAATATGAACACGTCGATTGTTGAAGACGCCTTGGAAGAAAACTATGTCTGTTTCTACCCTCAAGGAATATGGCTCGAAAGAGACCAAGCTCCTCATGAAATTACTTCTGATGATAATCATGTTGTTTCGGACACCCCTCCCCAAGATTTTTTTGAGCAAAAGCTTCGGTCAGCAGGAGTACAGATCACAGAAGAGATAAAAAACTTCTTGGGCAGCAATCCAGACTTAAACACACAAAAAGATAGAGCCCAATTAAGCGAGCTCATTTGGGGAAACACCACTAAAAAGCACATCCTGGAATATAACTTCTTATTTGATTCCTTTTGCTACCCTGTTTGGGATTATAGCTGTCCTCCTCTTCTCGATCTGGAAGATCTATTTAATCTGACGCCAGAGTCTCTTTTATATTTAAAAAATCACCCCCCCTGCGTGCAGCTACATATTAAAAATGAATTATTACATATAGATCGCACTCTCATGATGCCTCTCCACGTCGCAGCAGATTTCCTCACCAAGTTGTTTCCTCACTCCCCGAGAGACTACTCATTGATGGGAGGGGGAGAAATCAGTTTTTTAAGATCAAAAGATGCAATGCAGTCGCAATACGCCGGCGAGCTCGTCTATGGGGAATGGGTTTTCCGAGAAGAGGAACGATCAGGATACTGGCCGCTAAAAATCTTAAAATAAAAAGCGCCTCGCGAAGATGCTTTGAAGCGTCCCAAGAGCTGCCATGGTCACTAACGTCGAAGAGCCCCCGTAGGTGATGAGAATCAAGGGAACCCCAGTGATCGGCATCAGCCCACACATCATCAGCATGTTCGTCAGGACATGCATTGCCAAATAGACGGTGATCCCCGCCGACAACAGCCTCCCAAAGTGATCTTTAGCCACCGCAGTCACCTGAAAGCCGAAATAAATCAACGTATAGAAAAGGACCATCAGCAGCAGCATTCCGATGAAGCCAAATTCCTCACCCAGTGAGGGAAACACCGAGTCGGTTTCCGCTGCCGGCAACCACCCGCGCCCCGCAAATTCCCCCTTTTTCCACCCTTGCCCTGTCAATCCTCCACAGCCGATCGCAATTTGCGCTGCTCGCTGATGATAGGTATCGGGGTTCAACCGCTCATACTGGTAATCTTTGAGGACTTTGGTCGCATAAGGACGCATCGCCTCATGATCCACAAGGCCCAAAAAAATCGAAAGCATGATCACAAGTCCCAATAGAGAGACTCCTACCATTGCTCGTACAAGCGTCGGCCGCACCCCTCCAAAATAAAACATCACTAATGAAATGGGCCAAAGAACCATGGCTGTTCCAAGATCGGGCTGCTTTAGAATGAGCAAAAAGGGGATTCCCACAATGAAACAAGCCCCTACAGCTGTTCCCCAACTCAAAGAGACCGTTCTTCTTCTCTCTAAAAACCAGCTTAAGGCAAGGACAACCACCAATTTAGCGAGCTCTGACGGCTGAAGCCCAAAACTCACACCAGGGATAACAAGCCATCGATGGACCCCTGCTCGCGCCTGAGAAAAAAAAACGGCTACAAGAGCGAGCAAAATCACCCCGTAGACGATCCATGCCCACTCGCGCAGCTTCCCATAATCAAACCCCGCAAAAGCGAGGTAGACGAGTGATCCCAAGCCAAACCATTTGAGTTGCGTGATCGCTTTGACAGAGAGAAAGCCCTCTCCTCCCGTCTGTGCACTAATGACCGCCAAGCTCAATCCCATGAGCAGTAAAATGACAGGAATGACCCTGAGGTCCATCCTTTGTAAGTAACGCACACTCCACAGCATCCCTTCAGGGATACCATGTCTGAGGACAAAAATCACCTCAGAATCTGTGGTCGAACTTGGTTTAAATTTTCTATTCCAATCGCCTCAAAAATAAATAAAATACTTATACCTCAACACTGCTTTCAGGCTTCTGTTTTAAACGAAAATCGCTTACAATGTTTTTATTCATTTTAATTTAAGGAGTGACAATGGAAACTCAAAAAACAACAGCACGTTCAGTTCTTCTCCCTCTAGCTTTCGGGACTTTTTCCTTCGCTCTCACCTCAGTAATAGCTAATAAAATATTTAACTCTCCCCTCCAAAAGGCGCTCATGTACGGAGGCAGTGTGGGGTTTCCCGCAACTCTTGTCACATGGGGTTTTATAGGGCGAAACAAAATTGACCCTTCCAAACTTCAGATCCCAGAGGAAAAGAAAAAAACAGAGCAGATCCTTCAAGCCCTCGAGAAAGTCCACATCTCTCGAGAAAATGTCGCTGCTCTTGTGGAAGCAAGAAATTGGTCAGCTCTTTCGATAGCCATTTGGGCCCATCACTACTCCCCCTCACAAGAGCTCCCTAAAGAAGAGGTCCTCTCCCTTGACTCAGGGCTCACATTTACTTTCTATGATCAGCCTCCTATTGATAAAATTTTTTTTACAGAGGAAGAATTCCTCAACTTCACCTCGGTACACGTAAAGAGGTTCGCGGAGATCTACACACAAGTAACGGTAAATGATCAAACTCGATGGATTGCAAAAAGCGCACTCTCTTTGAATGAATTGAAGCAAGACGAACAGCTAAAAACGCTGATCAACAGCGGCGTTGAATCCTCTTCGAGCTTACAAATCCGGGTAGACTGTGTGGTAAAGGCCTTTGAAAAGCATGTGAAGGCGCAAAACATCCTTCAGAACCTCTCAAAGGCGGGCATCTCCTCTCCAACAGTGACCTCTCTTGTGAAGGAACGGGATTGGAAAGCTCTCTCCAAGGAGATTTGGGCGAAGCTCACTTGTTCTACAGAACAAGAGCCTCCACCGCGCATCTTCTCCCTTAAAAACGGACAAACGTTGACCGTCCATGAGAAGCTTCCTATCGATGTCGTTGTTTTCACAGAAGAAGAGCTCCTCAATTTTAATACTGAACACTGCAAACGTCTCGAACAACTCTATACGGAAGTAGAAGTGGAGGGAAAATTGCTATGGATTGCAAAGAGCGATACCACCCTTTGGAACACTTTTCAGCAAGAGCAAAAGAAGGCTCCCACCACATTCCCCTCGACAGTTTCAGAAGTAGAAAAGAACCATGTCTTGAAGCTCAACACACTTGAACTCCCTCTCTTCGCAAAATCGCCAAACAACAAGGGTTTTGTCTCTTTGGAAATCTCAGAGAATCGAAAATCAACAACTTACTGGATTTCTACTGACAATGCCTGGAAACTCGTGGAAGCTGTTGCCAAGAAAAGTAATCTCAAAAAGTATGATGGAGCGTCGAGCATTAAGCTGAATACAAAGACTAAGACGATTGAGATCTTAATGAATTACAAGAAGAGCCGACCTCAAGAACTTACTTTTGATTGCAAAAATTGCGAAGTAACCGCACCGAACTAACTATACCCAAATAACCTGAAGAATTGGTTTTGGAGCTATCAATATTGATGCGCAAAGTAAGCGCCTATTGCACGTTCCGCGTAGAAGACAAAGAGTATCTTTCATCTCATGAGAACCAAGAAATTTGCTTTCAGTGGCTTGAGGAGCAGAAGCAACAAAAATGAAGTGTGTAAGATGGAAAATCTTCGACTCTCTCCCCTCGACAAACCGCTATGCAAAAGAGTCTAGCGAAGAGGTGAAAGAGGATGAGCTGCTCGTCATTTGGGCGCGCGAGCAGACGGCAGGACACGGCCAATTCCAACGCCAATGGATCGCTCCCGCAGGCAATGTCTCTGTCACGTTCTGCTTTTGCGTTCCCTTAGGCTGGAAACCCTTAAGCCAATCAGCCCTTAAAGTGAGCCAAAGCGTCGCCACAGTCTTGAGGCAACTTGGGGTCCCCTGCACCTTCAAGTGGCCCAATGACTTGCTCGTCTCCAACCACAAACTCGCTGGTGTCCTCTGTGAGACCGTCGTCAAAAGAGATCACATGCTCGTGTGCGCAGGCATTGGGATCAATGTGAGGGCAACCGCTCAGGACTTAAGCAACGTGGGACAGCCTGCAACGAGCTTACATCTTGCGGGAGTGGAAACGGACGCTGAAACTTTAGTGCATCTCATCGCTAAGCAGCTCCAAGAGGATCTTCCTCTATATCTGAGGAACAACCACTAAATCGGGATGGACCCGCGCTTGCACCACCTGCTGAATGTACGAAAGCGTTGTCCCTGTAGAGGAGGCGCATGTCGTACAACTCCCCTCGTAAGCGATCAGCACCTCCTTGTCATCCACGAGATCGAGCACACTAATCCCCCCTGCATCGAGCTCGATGTAGGGCTGCACTTCAGAGGCAATCACCTGCCGAATCAAGCTCATCTTCTTTGCCTTGGGCATCTCCATGAAGCCAGGATATCCCCCCTCCAACACATCGAGCTCAGGGGCAAGGGGCGTCACATAGGTCGTGGGCAAGGGAAGATCTCGACACTTGCTCGCCGCTGCATCGATCGCATCGACGACGAGATTGAGATGCGAAGAGACCTCCACAGGAAAAGCGGGATCGCTCGGCCGATCGCGCAGGTGCTTGTCGATCAAATCGGCCCCCAGACGAGAGGCCTGGTCGTAATTTTTTCCACAGCACAGCTCACAAGCAGCCTCGGCAGCCCCTATCAAGGCCGATTGCCCAAACGTTTGATGCTTTGCATCGAGAACGAGCCCTTCTCGCTCATCCACAAGCCAGTAAAAGCGGACAAAATTGCCAGAAGCAACTTCCCCCTCCTCGCCAATCACTAAACGGCAATCTCTCCCTTCCGTATCTTTTTCCGTAAAACTCCCCGCCCAACGGGGAGTGTCGATCCGACTGGCGAGTTTCTTGCTATAGCGGGTCCATGGATAGGAGATCATAAGAGTCCCTCCGAGAGAAGGCGCAAACTCGCCACCTGTTCATTGATCAGGTTGATCGCCCTTTCGACCTCCTCTTGGCTCGTCTCGCGAGAGAGACTAAAACTTGCGCTACTATGCACTTGAGGTCCCTTCATTCCACATGTTTGCAACTGTGTCGTCAAATTTTGATACATTCCCCCTCCAAAACTCGCATAGAGCCCCTGACGGCTCAAACGGTAGAGAAGAGCATCGGCCGTCACCCCTTTAAAGGACATAGCGAAGGTAGTGGGGATTCTCTCAGCTTTTGCAAAAAGAAGCTCCCCCACCAACCCCTCTTCAAGGGTTTTGCGCAACCGCGCGGTCTCCATGGCAACACTAGAAAGTAAATCGTGCGCCTCCTCACAGGCCACCCCTAGGGCTGCAAGATGGGCCAAAGGAGTCGCCCCCTCCCCCAAAACTAGCCGGCTTGGCATCAGCCCTGAGCGGACCCAGAGCGCTCCTGTTCCTTGAGGAGCATGGATAAGACTTCCATCAAAAGAGACAAAATCGGGCGCAATCTCATCGAGGTCGATCGGAAGTTTTCCAAGGACGTGAGAGGCCTCAAGATGAAACCAAACCCCCCGCTCACGGCACACTTCGGCAAGTTCCGCAACGGGCTGAATCACACCCGTTAATGCATTGGCCCAAGCCAAGGAAACAAGAGCCGTTCTAGGAGTCATCGCCTCCGCCAACGCATCAGCCGTCACCATCCCCCTCTCATCCACCTCGATGAGCGTCGTTTCACACCCGAGCATCTCGAGCCGCTCATACGACAAGATGACGGGCGCCTCATCCAAAGCAGAGGTGAGGAAGTGAGTGCGCCCCCTTTCCTTAGCGAGATCGAGATAGGCCGCCTGCACCACCTCGTAAACCCCATGAGCTCCCGAAGGGCAAAAGAGGAGAAGGTCGGAGCTTCTCCCCCCCAAAAGGAGCCTCACCTTCGCTAAGGCCTCCTCCAAATCGCTCAGCAAACGCTGGCCAAAGCGGTGAGGAGTCGTACAAGAGCCCCATTTGTCCTGATAAAAGGGCTGCATCGCAGCAATAGCAGCATTTGAAGGGCGGGTCACCGTATGGTTGTCGAGATAGATCATCGCTTTGAGAACACCCCTTCCTTATATTCGTAACTCAAAGGAACCCCTGTCGCAATTTCTAGTTTCACCACCTCATCTGGCTTCAAGCACTCGAGCTGCATCACAATGGCGCGCAAAGAGTTGCCATGGGCCGCGATAAAGACGTTTTTGTTTTGGCTCAAATGGGGAACAATTTGCTGCTGAAAGTAGGGGAGGGTCCGAGCAGCGGTCATCTGCAAACTCTCTCCTCGAGGAGGAGGCTCATCAAAGCTGCGTCTCCAGATTTCCACCTGCTCTTTCCCATAATGGGCCCGCGCTTCGTCTTTGTTGAGCCCCTGCAAGTCCCCATAATAGCGCTCATTGAGCTCGGAGGCCTCATAAACGGGAATCGTCGCCTCTTGATTTGCCCCATGGCCCCATTCTTCGAGTAGACCTGCTCCTGGATGCTCAATCACAGGCACTTTTCCACGGGAAAGAAGGGCGAGCACCAGTGTCATTTGAGCGCGAATCAACGTCGAAGTAAAGGCCACGTGGATAGGAAGGTGGGCAATTTTTTTCCCTCCCTCAATCGCCTCTTTGATCCCCTGCTCACTTAAAGGGACATCAACCCAACCTGTGAATAGATTTTTTTTGTTCCATTCCGACTCTCCATGGCGCATTAGAATTAAAAGACTCACTATATCCTCTTCTTTAGGTTGTTTGAGTATGGCCAAATCCCTTATACTCTTCCACGATGCGTAATCGATTAGCAAAAGTTTTAGCAGCTGCAGGGGTAGCCTCTCGCCGCCGCTGTGAGGAGATCATCCTTGCAGGACGAGTGAAGGTCAACGGGGAAATTATCCGCGTTCCACAACATTTTTCAAGCCCTGAAGCGGACACCATCTTAGTCGATGGAGAACCCATCAAAGCCATCGAAGAAAAGGTCTACTTTATCTTTAACAAGCCCACGGGAGTCCTCTGCTCTAATACAGCCCCTCAACGGGGAAAACGGGTGATCGATTTCTTTGACTCCTGCCACACGCGCCTATTTACCGTAGGGAGGCTTGATCAAGATACAAGTGGTTTATTGTTAGTGACTAATGATGGACACCTCGCCAACCAAATCATTCATCCGAGCGCAGGAATCAATAAAGAATATTTAGCTAAAGTCGATGCAGAAATCACCCAAGAGCAGCTCGAGCGAATTGCAAAGGGGTGCATTGTGGAGGAGACGTTTGTCCGCCCCTTGCGCGTCCTCAAAGTGCGCAACCACAGCTTAAAAGTGACCATTGGCGAGGGGAAAAAGAGGGAAGTGCGCGCGCTTCTCGCCGCCGCTTCTCTCCCTGTTTTGAGCTTACAGCGGATCCGGATTGGCAACCTCCACTTAGGCAACCTCCCCTTGGGGGGCTGGCGAAAAGTTTCCCGCGAATATCTGCTAAAAGCCATTCATTAACAGTCACTTACCCCTTTTTTTCGCGAGCATTCGCACCTCAATTCTTAATGCAATCTTAATATCCATCTGCTATAATAAGAGCTAATAACAAGGATATTTATGGAAAAAGAATCTAAAAGTGTTGTAGCTCAGCTAGCTGCTAGACCGGGGCAGTTTGCGAAAAAGGCTGAAAAGCGCCCTTTTCTCTACCGCGCTCAGGCAACAAAAGAGGTAAAAAAATCTCTAACTCACCTTGTCAGCGCCACCCTCGACTTGCAACAAGAGGAATGTCTCCTCTTAGCTGGCGTTGCTTTGACGACTCTCGATGCGCTCGTGGGGAAAACTACTCCTAAAAATCGTGTCGCACGCACTCAAATTCAGGCGAAGCGACCCACTGAACAACTTCAGGATGCCAAAGAGATGGTCCATCGGTTGCTCCAGCTCCTTATGGAAGCGGCCCCCAAGGCCCTTTCTGCGCAGCTGTTACTTGATGAGGAACCCACTACAAATGCTCACCGCCAAGCAGCGGCCAAACGGGCAGAAGAAAAAGAGCGGCTTCACAACGAGACGTTGGGGGTCATTTACCCCTTTTCAAATACTTACCCCTCAGAAGGGGTCATTCGCCTTTATAAGTAATACTCAGCATTTCTCAACAACAAAAATTCTGCGATAAAATAAATCAGAAAAAATCGCTTTTTGTTTTTTCTAGTTCACATAATCTCGACCATCTTTAATACTATCTTCGTTATCAAAAAACAAAAATCGAGTGATTTATGGAAGTAAAAAATTATAATATAAATAATGATATCAAACTGACAGAATACATTAAAAAGACAGCTCTTATTCATCCAGAAGAACTTTTTTCTCTTTCAAATAAAGAAGGAAACGATCTATTAAAAAGTCTAGTAATTACTAAGATGTTTTGGCAGATAAGAGATAGCTTTGCAACAAATGGTTACAGACTTGATTTATCACAACCAAATATCGCTTATCACATAAAACAAATTCGCCCACTTTTCTTTTTCGAAATATTAGCGGAGTCATCCGCGTTTGAACTGCCTTTAAAAGAAGGATTGCTCTCGATCAATCGTGAAGGGGTGATGACTTTTGGAGATAAGGAGGCTATTTATATCTACGATTGCCATTCGCTCAAAGAAAACACTCCATTTAAATCTATGGAAGAATACGATTTATTTAATATTTATTCTTTGAGCCCAAAAGAACTAATAACTATTGATGCAAATCAAGATTGCACGCTATGGAATTTAAGAGATCCTTTCGCTAATACTCTTCGTATCGCCAATAGCCTTTCCTCTCTCGGACACATTTCTTCCGCAGATACCCCTGCTTTAGAAACAGTGCCGGGATGTCAATGGGCATGCATCGGAAATTCCTATTTGCAAGCGGTCACCCTCACATCTCGTGAAACATCCCCTAAACTCCCCACTTCTATTCTATCTTGGGCGCATGTGGGAGGAGCGACCCACTTCGTCAGTGTCAACGAGGAAGGGCACACAGTTTTATCCTCTGAAAAGTGCTCCTCTTGTTGTAATGGTCAGAAGTCTGCGAAAGAAACTGTCTCAAACATTTGCGCAATTACTTTAAATAAAAATGATATTATTGCATTAGTTAGAAATGCACCTGACCCAAAACATTTGATTATTGAAGAATTTGAGGGGGGTAAGTTAATTGGTCAAAATCTATTGAGCGTGAATTTCACTATCGATTTTTTAAAAAGCTTTAATTCATCTTTTGGAAATGTATTTGTTGGCAATAAAAATGGAAGTATCGCTAAAATCGATGTAGAAAAAAAAGAATTCAATTGGTCTGTGAAATTAATAATGTCATTTTACCAAGAACAGACCTCGAAGCTTCAAAAAATCGAATTAGCGACTCATATGGATAGCAAAATTTTGATCATTTCTGACACCTTGGGTTACCTATCGTTTTTTGACGCAGAAGATGGTTCCTTTATTAAGAAATTAGACATCTACTACTCAAAAGAATGGTTTGTGTTTCAGCAAGACATTAGATTCAAGATCTTGTCGAACGAAACCAGAAATGAAACAAATTACCTCATCACCTACGAAGCCTTCTCAGAGGAAAACGGTGCAGGTTTCGACGACCTTTCTCTGCCGCCGAAACCTAAATTGTCAGTCATTAATAAAACGTTCTACAGTGTAGATGAGACACCTAAAATAAGAGAAAAAAGAAAGCGACCCGATAACGAGAATTAATCATCACCATCTTCCCTCCCCTCCGCCATTTTAGCGAGAGGGGAGGGGCACGAAAAAATAGGGGCTTGCTCGCTAAGAAGAAGACTTCTATAATGGCGCGTCACCTCATTTGTTGGGAGCATGCATGTCATCTGTTAAAAAAAAGCGGCGTCTAAAAATCACGAAGCACAAGCGCAAGAAGCGCCGCCGTCGTGATCGCCATAAGAAAAAATAGTCGTCGTAGCAATGTGGACTTACCCGATTCCTTATGACGTCATTGTTGTTGGAGCGGGGCATGCTGGATGTGAGGCAGCCTTAGCTGCTGCCCGCATAGGCGCGCGCACACTACTTTTGACCATGAATCTCGATACGGTTGCCAAGATGAGCTGTAATCCAGCCATCGGAGGCATCGCCAAGGGGCATTTAGTTCGAGAAATTGATGCCCTTGGCGGCGAGATGGGCAAAGTCACCGATCGCAGCTCCATTCATAGCCGCCTTCTCAACCGCAGTCGCGGCCCCGCTGTATGGGCTCCAAGAGCGCAGTGCGACCGGGTGATCTACCAGTTTTTAATGAAAGGGCGCATCGAACGGCAGCCGAATTTAGAGCTCAAGCAAGGGACAACCGAGGGGCTTCTCGTCGAGTCAGGAGTGCTTGCCGGGGTGCGGACGGCAGAGGCTATCATCTATCGGGCTCCACGCGTCATCCTCTCTGCTGGCACCTTCATGCGCGGTCTTCTCCATATGGGAGAAAATACCTTGTCAGGAGGAAGAGCGGGCGATAAACCTGCGACGGGGCTTTCGCTAGATTTGGAGCGGTTAGGCTTCCCTCTAGGGCGCCTCAAAACAGGCACCCCTCCTAGGGTCCATGCCGATTCGATCAATTGGTCTCTTTGCGAAGAACAAAAAGGGGAAGAGGGGGTCATCTTTTCCTTTGATCCTGAGCCCTTCACCCCCTTGCCACAGCGCTCTTGCTACATCACCCACACCACGAAACAAACCAAAGAGATCATCACAGCCAATATCCATCGATCTCCCATGTACTCTGGAAAAATTGAAGGCATTGGCCCCAGATATTGCCCTTCGATTGAAGATAAAGTGGTCCGTTTTGCAGATAAAGAGCTGCATCAAGTCTTTTTAGAACCCGAAGGATTAGACACCAAAGAAATCTATGTCAATGGCGTCTCCTCTTCGCTCCCTTTCGATGTCCAACTCGCCTTTATGCAATCCATCACGGGACTCGAAAATGCCCAAGTGATGCGCCCTGCCTATGCTGTAGAGTACGATTATGTGATCAGTGGAGAGCTGAAACCTACTCTTGAAACACATAGATTACCTGGACTTTTTTTAGCAGGACAGATCAACGGCACTTCTGGATACGAAGAGGCAGCCGCGCAAGGCTTGATGGCAGGAATTAACGCTGTCAGCACCACTCCCTTCATTTTGGGAAGATCTGAAGCGTATATTGGAGTGATGATCGACGACTTGATCACCAAAGGTTTAAGTGAGCCCTATAGGATGTTCACGAGCAGAGCAGAGCATCGCCTGCTGCTCCGTCAAGATAATGCTGATCAACGCTTAAGCGCCTATGGGCGCTCTCTTGGTCTCCTTTCAGCAGAGCGCTATGAGCGGCTCTGCCACAAGCAAGAGGTGATAAAGCGGGAAATGGAGCGGCTCCACAAAACGTTTATCGAAGGTAAAACACTCGCTCAGCTCTTGTGCCGCCCCGATAGCTCTTACGACAGCCTAGCTCTGCCCGACTATGGCCCTGAGGTGAACTTGGCCATCGAACTTGAGATCAAGTATGCGGGCTATGTGAAGCGGCAACAAGCGCAAGTCAAGCGGCTTGACGACATTGAGAGAATTAAGATGCCAGAGGGTTTTGACTACTCTCAGGTGGTGGGCTTAAAAACAGAAGCGAGGCAAAAATTGATCAGCCTGCGCCCTTATAGTTTGGGGCAAGCCTCGAGGATTTCTGGCGTGACCCCCTCTGACATCACCGTGTTGATGGTGGCTTTAAAAAAATGAATTGCAATCTCCTTGAACTGCACAACTGCTCGATTGAAGCGCAACTGAGGATTGAAGAGGCCCTTTTGCGCGCGGGTCGGGGGATGTGGTGCTTGATGAACCGGGGCACCCCTCCTGCCATTGTGATGGGAATCTCTGGCAAGGTGGAAGAGCTCGTCCATCGAGAAAAAGCGCAGGCTCTTGGTCTGCCGATCCTCAAGCGCTTTTCAGGAGGCGGCACGGTGGTGGTCGATGAGAACACCCTCTTTGTCACGTTCATTGGAGATGGGAAACGATTCCCCGAGCCGCTGATGCGCTGGAGCGCAGAGCTTTTTCCCCTCATTGAATTGCGCGAAAATGACTATGTGATTGGAGAGAGGAAGGTGGGGGGAAATGCCCAGTACTTGCGCAAAGAGCGGTGGCTGCACCACACTTCGCTCCTTTGGGACTATTCTGCTGACCACATGAACTGTTTGCAAATGCCTCGCCGCACTCCCCTCTACCGCAATGAGCGGAGCCACCTCGATTTTATCGGGAAATTGAAAGAGCACTTTGCCGACGAGGCGGCCTTTTTCTCGCAGGTGCGCGAAAGACTCCAAGAGCGCTTTGTGCTTAGGCCCGTTTCTTTTCAAGAGATAGAACCGATTTTAGCAATCCCCCACCGCCAAAGCACCACGGTGGTCCCTTTTTTGTGATTTTCCACAACCACTTCCCTCATATTCATCTCTTCGTTATCCGTTATGGTTCAGCTAACAAATCTCATCAAAGAGAGGCTGTATGGCACGTTATTTTTTATGGATTGGCCTAATTGCCCTCACAACTACGCTACATGCCGAACGCAACGGTTGGATTAACATAGAAACCTGTGAACAATGTGGCGCAACACATTGCACCGATTTCCCAAGCGAGCATAACTGCCCAAATGATCAAGGAAACTCGCAAAGCACTCAAGATCGCTGATCTCGCCTAATTGTTTTGTAGCATCGTTCCTTGAAGCGTTGGACCGGCGAATTGCATCACGATGACCAGCAGAAAGAAAAACGCCCCCAGAATAAGTCCCAGCTTCCCCCCCACGACTTGATATCCCTTGTTTTGAGGGAATCGTTTGCGCTCGATCCAGCAGCTCGCAATAGGCAATAGCCCTAAAAGAAGCGAGACAAAAACGCCAGCATAAGACAAAGCCGCTACAAAACATCCAGGAAAAGCCTTCGAAAAGAAGAGCGGCGGTCCGCAAACTAACACTGTGAGGGCTATTTTTCCCATTTTCATTTTATGTAAAGCAAATCCATCTGCTAAAAAGTCCCAAAGACTTAATGTCACCCCAATAAGAGACGTCACAACAGCGGAGAGTGCAAACGTTCCCATTGCCCATGAGACTCCCCAGTGCATTTTGCCTATCACAGCTGTCAAACTCGGAAGCAACTGCTCTTGACCCAAAAGCCAAAGCACACCTCCCTCTCCTTTTAAAGGGAGAGAGCCAAGAAGTGCGCTTTGCCAAATAACATACAGACCCAAGGGAATCACTGATCCTATAAATAAACATTTCTTCGCACTTCTTAAATCACGGTCAAAATACTTTAGCAAACTTGGAATCACAATATGAAAGCCAAAAGCTGTGACCAGCAGAGGCAGAGGCACACAAATGTAATTGAGATGACAATGGACCAAATTGGAATAACGGATGAAGGGGGTCAGCCCCGCAATAATGGTCGTAAAAGCAATAATGCCCACAATCGCTGTCACGCGGTTGAACTTTTCTGCCATGCGAATTCCCGAATAGGTCACAAATCCCAAAATGACCCACACTTCGATCATTCCTAAAGCAGACCCTACATTCGTCCCAAATACCACTCCTGTAGCTCGCCCAAGATAGCTTCCAGCTCCCGTCAAATAGGCCGTCATCAACGCATACAAGAGGAACAAATAGGTAATCCAAGCAGCAGCTTCTCCTCCTCGACCCAGAGCATGCCTAGCCATTGACACTAAGTTCGCTGTCCCTCCTAAGGAAGCAATCCTCTCAAGAACGAGTAAGGCGCTATAGGTCATTGCGACCCATGTGAGCAGCAGGCCGAATAGGGAAGGGCCGAATCCAGCCGGTCCAGTTGTAACGGGCAAAGTGATCATACCAGCACCTATCGCGGTGCCACTCACAAGTAAAATACCCCCCAATAATTTAAACCGGGGCGAAGTAAGAGCTATAGAGTTTTCCATAAGCCTCGCGATTGTAATTGCGAATCTCAAAGTTTGAAAGAAAAAAGATCCAATTTCTTAACCGCTGCTACCTTACGTGGTAGACGACTCAATATGGACCTCTTTCCCCTTGAAAGCCAAACCAAGGCACAAAATGCGGGATACCTTCTGCTCTTGCAACTCTTGCGCATATTGTTTTTCCGCAATTTGTTGGAGAGCAGCCTCTGCGGCCTGTTCTAAACTTTCAGACCGGCCAGCTTTTTTGAATTCCATCACAATGCCAAGTCCCTGGGGATTTTTTGGAAATAGCATCACGTCGTATCTGCCGAAGCCCCCTTCTCGATTCGACTTAATCGTATAGCGATCCTTCAATCCTATTAAAAGCCCTAAAACAAAAGCGTGGTAGATCTTCTCGGATTCTTCAGCGGGCACATCAAACACGCTGACAGAAGAGATCATGAATTCTTGAAAAAGTTGAGAAAATGTGGCCACGTCCCCTTCGGTGAGGCTATTTAAAAGCGCATGATAGTGAAACAGTGTGATACTTTTGCTAAACCACTCTATCACCATCAATTGATAAAGTTCGTAAATCTCGCGGTTGGGGATGCGAAGAGGACAGGGGGTTCCATAAGTTGGCTTGGCATCAATGGTAAGGTATCCACTATAGAGGAGCAGCATCCAAATGGAGCCGCTGTCACGGCGCAGATCAGAGAAGATGGTCCCCTCTTCAATAGCTTGGGAGATAGATCCCCCCTGGAGTAGAATTTCAAAATCTGACTTTAGATCTCCCCCTCCTTGAGCCACCACCTCCTTGATCAGAGCGTTAGTACTCGTATTGACCCAGTAGGGGGCCAGCTCCCCCTTTTCCGCTATGCAATTTAAAACTGACCAAGGGTTATAGAGATCTGCGCAAGACCCAATTCGGTAGCCATCATACCACTCTCTAAACTGGGGAAGCTGCTCCAAAAGGCCATAAGGAGCGAGCAGTTCTTCCACTTCCGATTCGAGCAAGCCAAACTTATCCTGAAATGTTTCATTCAATAGAGTAAATGTGCGGACATTATTCAAACCGGAAAAAACACTCTCCTTGGCAATGCGCAAGATCCCCGTCAATACGCCTAGCCGCAGGTGGGGGTTATCTTTCAGACAGCTCGACAATAAATTGCGGAGAAACTCGATCGTAGGATCGTAGTAATTGTTGAGATAAGCAGAATGGACAGGAGTGTCGTACTCGTCAATGAGGAGGACAACTGGCTGTTTGTGGTAGAGGGACAACCACTCGCTGAGGAGCAGCAGACTCGTTGCACAAAGAGTGGGGTTTGCTTCTGCTTTAAGGAGTGTCCGAAACTGTTCTTGTTCTTCGAGACCGAGCAGATCGCCCTCTAGGAGATAGCGATGGCGTTGGCACTCTTTAGCGAGGAGCAAACTGAAATGCTCAAAGGTGCTTTCCCAAGAGGAATGTCTTATGTCCTTAAAGGTAAGAAAAATGACAGGGAACTGCCCTTGTAAGGCCCGGCATGTCGCATGTTGCCAAATTTGCAAATCTTTAAAGAGATAACTTGTGTCTTCATCCCCATGTTCGAAGAAGTAGCGGAGCATCGAGAGGTTTAACGTTTTACCAAAACGGCGGGGACGGGGAATGAGAGCCACCTCAGTCCCTTCGTCTATGATTTCTGCAATCAGCAGAGATTTATCGACATAGGCATAACCGCCATCTATGAGCTTTCTAAAATCACTGATTCCTATAGGGAGTCGCTTTTTCATAAAGACAGAGTATGCATGTTTTTCTCTAAAATCGCAAGTTGATCACTAAATGCGCATTTGCACATTTGTGGCCACTTTTTTGAACCTAAAGAAGCGGCCACAAACGCGCTTTTGCCTATTAAATGTCCCGATCGGGGAAGCTAAAGAGCTCGCGAAAGGCCTCTAGGGTAACATCGCGGCCGATAGCTGCGATCGAATCGAGGAGTTTGATCTCTTTGGGACACACTTTTTGGCAGTTTTGCGCATTGCCACAGTGGTTGATCCCCTCTTCTCCCATCATCGAGCGGAGCCTCTCTTTCCGCTGCATCGCCCCCGTAGGATGGGCATTAAAGAGGCGCACTTGAGAGATCGGAGCTGCCCCCATGAACTTACTGTGGGCATTGACTTGAGGGCAGGCCTCTAAGCAGCATCCACAGGTCATACAAGTCGCAAGCTCGTACATCACCTCTTGCTTCTTAGGGCTGATTTTAGGGCCAGGCCCCGCATCAAAGGTCCCATCGGTTTCAATCCACCCTTGCACCTTCTTGAGGCTTTCAAACATCGATGTCCGATCAACCATCAAGTCGCGAATGAGAGGAAATTTAGTAAAGGGGGCCAAGGTGATCTCATGATTGCTCGTGAGGGCGATCTGATCGCGAATGAGGGCGGAGCACGCCTGACGGGGGCGTCCATTGACTAACATCGAGCAAGAGCCACACACCTCTTCTAAACACCCATCCTCCCAAACAACAGGAGCGACCTTTTCCCCTTTCGTATTCACAGGAGAGCGCCGAATTTCCATGAGCGCTGCAATGATGTTCAGTCCAGGGCGTAGTTGCAGCTCAAAGGTCTCCCAATATTGCTTCCCAGGGGTGCCTCGCAAAATTTTAAGTCTAAATTTTTCCATCAGATCGGTAATGGGATCTCTTTTGGCAAGTTTTTCAGTGCAGGGGCGTGCTGTTTTGCAATGGTGTAATCGCGCTTCATCGGCTCAAGGTAGGGCATATCGACCGGTCGGTAGGAAATTTCAGGTTCCTCTTCCTTGTAATTGGCCATCGTAAATTTTAGCCAGTTTTCATCATCGCGATGAGGAGTTTCTTCTTTATAGTGTGCGCCTCTAGACTCTTCGCGCAACAGGGCCCCTTTGGCAATGACTAAGGCCAGCTCAATTTGAGAGCGGAGGCGGTGTGTGAAGAGATAAGTTTGATTAGCAAATCTCCCATGGTCGTTCAGGGCGATGTTCCGATAGCGCGCTCTTAATTCCTTGAGAGATTCGATCACTTTTTTCAAGTGATCGTTATGGCGGTAGGCGGTGCAATGGAGCAGCATCATCTCCCCCATCTCCTGGTGGAGCAGGTAGGGGTTTTCGCTCCCCTCTTTCGAAAAGAGCTCTTCCTTAGTCGCCTCTTCTTTGCTCACCTCTTCGTCAAAAAAGCGCTCCGGGATGTCGTGGCAGCCTCGGTCCAAGCTCTTGACGTATCTAGGCACCTCAACGCCGGTCACTAGCCCTGAGAAAATGCATGACATGAGAGAGTTAGCGCCGAGCCGATTTGCCCCATGGTACTGGAAGTCGGCCTCTCCAATCACAAAAAGACCGGGGATGTTGGTCATCTGCCTAAAGCGGCTCTCCCGATCGGGGGCATCGGCAGCTGGGTAGTCGACAAAGGCGCCTCCCATCGAATAATGGACCCCTGGAAAAATGCGCATCGGCTCTTTGGTAGGATCGGAGCCTGTGAACTTATGGTAGATATCGAGGACCGACTTGAGCTTTTGGTGTTTTGCCGGGGACAGATGAGTAATGTCGAGGTAGCACTCATTCTTTCCATCGATCCCTAGCCCCAAAAGACAAACACGGATAAGCTCGCGCGCTCCAATATCTCTGGGGACAAGATTGCCGTAAGCTGGGTAGAGCTCTTCGAGAAAATACCAAGGCTTTCCCGTCGTTCCACATTGGATTTCCCCCCCTTTAGGTAAGGAGATCCTCTTCTTCGAGTCGCCCCACACCCAAATGCGTCCTCCCTCCGCGCGGACCGACTCAGAGATGAGGCGTGTTTTATCCTCTCCTGGGATCGTCGTGGGGTGGATTTGAATGAACTCTCCATTAGCATAGGTCATCCCCTGCATGTAAAGACGCCCATTGGCAGCTCCTGTGCAGAAGGTGGAATTGGTTGATCTGCCAAAGACGAGGCCAGGTCCCCCTGTGGCGATGATGACCGCATCTCCTTTGAGAGTTTCGAGTTTGAGATTAAAAAGATCGATCATCACGATCCCAAAGGCGCGCCCCTCATCGTCGCGCACAAGGCGTAAAAACTCGTTGTTTTCGTACTTTTTGATCCTCCCCTTCACCTCCCAGCGCCTCACCTGTTCGTCGAGAGAGTAGAGGAGTTGTTGCCCTGTAGAGGCGCCACAAAAAGCTGTCCTGTGATAGAGAGTCCCTCCAAAGCCCCGAAAGTCGAGGTTCCCTTCGGGAGTGCGGTTAAAAGGGCATCCAAAGCGATCGAGCATATGAATGATCCGAGGAGCGGCCAGACACATCTCCAGGACGGGGGGCTGATCGACGAGGAAGTCGGCCCCCTTAATCGTCTCAAAGGCATGGATATAGGGGCTATCCCCTTCGCCTCTGGTATTCATGGCAGCGTTGATGCCCCCTTGGGCGCACACCGAATGGGACCGTTTGACTTTTGTCACTGAGACGAGATGGACAAAGAGCCCATTTTCGGCCAGCTTCATCGCAGCTGATAGCCCTGCAAGCCCCCCTCCCACGACGATCACTTCTCTTCTGGTCATGCTTTTAATGTCACCCAATAGGTCAAATAGACCGCTGCTAATCCCAAAAATCCCACAATCACCATCAATGCAATAGACGCCAAAGACATCATCTTTTGTGAGCGCTGTGTGAGGGCTAGGCCCCATACAATGGAAAAGGACCAAAGGCCTCGAAATCCGTGGTAGACCGCTGCGAGGACTAACACCGTATAGATCGCCATCATCCAGAAGCTCTTGAACGTATTGCGCACAGAAAAGAGGGCCGCTTCCCCAAAAGAGTCTGCCACCAACATCACCTGCCCCTCTTTCAAGGAGCGGTAGCGCAAAGCGGCGCCAAGTTGTCCCCCAACGGCCTCGATCTCTCCTGAGGAGTAGATTTTTACACCATGTTTTTGGGCAACTGTCTTTAAGCCCGCATCGTCTTTGACGCGCACCACATACTCAAAGTGCCCTCCCCCTTGCGGAACTATCGCTGGGTAGTCGAGGAAGCGCATCTGCACCACATGGAAGATGATGAGGACCAACAAGATCCAAGCGGTGATCCTTTGCCACGAGTAGGCCCGATTAGCGGCATATTTGATCACATTGTGGTTCATCTTGCTACTTAGGGCATAGCGAATCCCAAGCACTCCATGGAAGAGAAAGGGAAAGCCGATCACTGCGATTTCAAGCACTGGCAAAAAGGGGAGGCTATGAATCCAGTTGACATCGTGAACAAATCCGCTGCCTTCTTGATCGAAGAAAAGGGCCGCTTGTGAGTTCGTCAGGAGGTGAAAGATGATGTACAAAGCGAGAATAAGTCCTAGAAAAGAGTGCCAACGACGAGCGGCAAAATCGCGTGGAAAGGCCCCTGACGCCACAACTTCTCTCCTTGCATCTTAGCAGTAAAACGTTCTAGACTATGGGACTTTCTTTGCTAGAGGTCAAGATGCATTTGCTGTTTCTGTGTGCCAGTCTCTTCATGGGACTTCCAGGTTCTGGCGCAGAGCATCTGATTTTATTTCGCAGTCAACATGCCTTGGACACGGTAGAAGAGGTACAAGCTCTCACACAACACGGGCGCCTTGTTGCCATTGATCAGGAGGGAGATCGCCTCTGTCATTTGCGGGGGCAATTCACCCAATTTCCTGGCAATTGCGCCTTAGGATCTATCCAGGACCTCGATTTGACCAGACGCGTTGGAGAGGCGCTCTCACAGGAGTTGCGCGCTTGCCACATTAATACCCTCTTAGGGCCTGTCCTCGACCTCTATTCTCAAAATCCCGTTATCGGCACCAGAGCTTTTAGCGCTGATCCTGATCTCGTCATTGCGCACGCACAAGCATTTTTAGAGGGGCTTTCTCCTCTCCTCGCCGTCGGCAAGCATGTGCCTGGACATGGGGCGACGCTGACAAATTCCCACTTAAGTATGCCGCAGATGGAGCTTCAAGAAGAGCACTTGCGCCCCTTCAAGGCCCTTTGTCATCAGCTTCCTCTGTTGATGGTGGGGCACTTTGCGATTAGATACCCAAATGACCTGAAGAATTGGGATTTGGACCGCGTCAAAGCCCCGGGGTTCGACGATCTCAACCAACCCAATATTACTAATATTGAGCAGGTTGAGATCGTCGAACCGCGGGAGCTTTCACGCAGCTCCAAAACCAATTCTTCAGGTCATTTGGGTATAGATCTCCCCCTTTGCGACCTCATCAAGATGATCCGTTCCGATTGGGGCTATGAGGGGGTGATCATGACGGATGACCTCACAATGGATGCCTTATCTGGACCTCTTATTGATCGAGCTGTCGATGCTTTTTTAGCGGGATGTGACCTCCTTTTAATCTGCCATACAGAAGACTTGCGCCCTCTCATGGCTGAATTCTCTGAACGGGTCCCCCCAGAGCGCATTGCCGAATCGCTCGCGCGGATCGAAGCTCTGCCCCTGCCTCCTCCCATATACCCAAATAACGTGAAGAATTGGGATTTGGGTATAACCTTTCAGAGCCACCGCGCCCTTGCGCAAGAGGTCGCCACAAGAGCTCTCTCTCCAGGGCCCCTCGAGCTCATTGACGGCAAAGTCAAAGTGATTGCGCCCGCTTTTGTCCATGAGCAGATCCAAGAGGGGATTCAGGGCGATTTCATGAAAAACATTTAACGCCTATCACCTGCAACAAATACTCCTCATCCCAGCCAGCCATTTGACGCTTGATCTCTATTCCGCATTTCGCAGTCTTTTCCTGTTTCAGGAGGT
>JAFEGQ010000130.1 GCA_018239785.1 Verrucomicrobiota bacterium | reverse complement strand
GATGAGGCCTTTCTTCTCATAGCCTATTCTGCTCCAATGCGCGCAAGCGCAAGAGCAGCCCGAGACTTCTACTTGCTAACCTCATGCTTTCGCTCTCCTCATCAATTTCGAAAGAGGTCTAATTGCTTTTTTGCCCCCAGCTCTTATCGAGATTCGATCATAGATTGCTTTTAAGGAGGGATCTTTTCGAATCGCTTGCCAGGCTGCCAGTACGAGCACTTTGCGGATGACAGCCTTTCCTTGTCGACTGATATGTCCTTTCCGCACATGTCCTCCGGATGAGTGTTCGGATGGCGTGAGGCCGGTATAGCTAAATAATTGCCGTTCGTTTTCAAAATAGGACATTTCCTCAACTTCGTTTGCCAAAATGCGAGCCCCTATAGCTCCAATGCCAGGAGTGCTTCTATAAATGATCTCCAAGGGGCCGTCTTCGACAGCTTGTTGCGCCATTTTAGCTTCAACTCCTTTGATCCTTGTAGTGAGCTGCTGCCATATCTCCACAAGCTGATCCAGTGCATATCTTATGCCTTCTCTCATAGGCAGCTCCTTAAGACTTTCGATCCAATTAGAGCATACTTTTTTCTTCGCAGTCGGTGAAATCAGTCCATGCTGTTGTAAGAGAGCTTTAATCCGATTGGCAGTCATTATTCTGTCTTTAACAAGGGTGTCCCGCAGCCTTGTCAGGGCTCTTTTTTCCTCACGCTCCTCACTAGGCACATGGATCCCTTTAAGGCGGCCTGCTTCCAACTGAGTCGCTATTTTTAGCGAGTCTCTTTTGTCGGTTTTCACTCTATCTCCCACAGCCACTTCAAGCCCCGCCGCATGAACCACCAGATTCTTGACCCCATTCTTCTCAAGCACTCGATGAAGATGGAATCCAGAAAACCCGGCTTCATAAGCGCTCTCTATCATCGCACCAGAAAAAAAACTTTTTGCAAAAAGCTACAAGCCCCTCAGGACTAGCTGTTAAGGCAGCTTTTTTTATGACAGTCTTCTCCAAAATTGCCGTGACAGCGTAGGTCTTTTTGTGCACATCTATCCCCAAATATATTTTCCTGCCTGTATAATCCTTCATGGCGGTTCTCCTTGGTTTCGTTAATCGACGTAACGCTTAAACTTTAAATTAGAGAGCCGCCCTTGTTCAAAAGAAAAGTCTCTTGGATGGGTTAGGCTATCTGAGATTCAGCATAGCAACTGCGGGCCTGCGCTTTCGTTCTCGGCAACTGCATGCGTTGCGCTCGAACTCCAAGCTTTGGTCCTCGGCAAAATGTAGGTGCACTTTATGATTTTATATTCGGGAATTGGTATAAGGCTGCATTCCCTGTGTTCCTCCTTGAAGATAACTTAGGTGTTGCAATAAAATTTTTTCTTTAATCGAGAGGGCCTTTCATGGACAAAATAATCCCTACTAGTCCCTCTACGCAGACACCGATCTACTCTCATCCACATAAAAAATTATTTTTATTTACCCTCATTTTAGGAGGTAGTTGCTTTTTGATGTGGAAGCTGAAGCGCAACTAACGGAGTCTGTTCACAGCTTTTTTAAGAGCTGCAATCCACTGATCGACCTCTTCCAAAGTGTTATAGATCGCAAAGCTCGCCCGCACCATCTGCTCCACCCCAAAGCGAGCCATCGTCGGCTGCGCGCAAAGGTGCCCTGTGCGCACTGCAACGCCCTGTAAATCGAGAAAGGTCCCCAAATCGAGGGGATGAACCCCCTCCACGTTAAAGCTCAAAATCGCCCCCTTGTTAGGAGCTTGGCCATAGATCGTCACTCCTGGAAGAAGCTGGAGCTGCTCCGTCGCATAGGCCAAAAGAGCCTCCTCATGCGCTTGCACCTTCGTAAGGTCTAAAGAGGCGAGATAATCAATCGCCGCATGCAAGCCGATCACCTCAGCAATGGGGGGAGTGCCCGCTTCAAAGCGGTAGGGAGGGGAAGCAAAGGTGGTTTTTTCGAAGGTGACCTTGTCGATCATGTCTCCCCCACTCTGATAGGGGGGGAGCTGAGAGAGGAGTTCTTTTTTCCCAAAAAGAACCCCCACACCCGTCGGTCCATAGGCTTTATGCCCAGAGAAGGTGTAAAAATCGCAGTCAAGCGCTTTTACATCGACCGGAAGATGGGGAGCTCCTTGCGCTCCATCGACGACAAGCACCGCCCCCACGTTGTGAGCCAGTTGAGCGATTTTAGAGATGGGGTGCACGGTGCCAAGAACATTGGAAACATGAGCGACGCTCACAATTTTGGTCCGCTCTGAGAAGGGAGATAGGACGATCTCCCCCCGATCATCGACGGGCAAAATGCGCAACACAGCCCCTTTTCTCTCACACATGAGCTGCCAAGGGACAATATTGGCATGGTGCTCCACTTGCGTGATTAGCACTTCATCGCCAGGTTGAATCAAGGCCTCTCCAAGGCAAAACGCGAGCAAATTCAGCGCTTCGGTGGTCCCCTTCGTGAAGATGATCTCCTCCTCGCAAGAGGCGTTCAGAAATTGGGCAACAGCTTTTCGAGAAGCGGAAAAAAGCGCTGTCGCATGCGCCGCAAGAGCATAGACAGCTCGGTGGACCGTCCCATACTCAGAGGTGTAAAAGCGGCAAAGGGCGTCGATGACACATTGGGGCTTTAAAGCGGTCGCAGCGCTATCGAAATAGATGAGGGGCTTTTTGAGTTGTGGGAAATCATTTCTTAGATCGAGCACTGCTCAGTGACCTCTTTCAAGAAGGCTTCGATGAGTAAAGAGCGGGCTTGTGCCTCATCTAAACCCCGCGAACGCAAATAGAAGAGCTCTTCCTCAGCGAGCTGCCCTGTGGTCGAACCATGTGAAGCCTTCACATCGTCAGCTAAAATCTCCAAGTTGGGCTTCGAGCAGGCAATGGCTCGGTCGCTAAAGAGCAAATTCTTATTCATCTGATAGGCATCGGTCTTTTGTGCTTCGGGATGGACGTAAATTTTCCCCTCAAAGCTCGAACGGCTCGCCTCATGCAATACCCCCTTAAAGAGCTGCATGGACCTGCAATGGGGAGCTACATGTTCGACACAGATGTGATGGTGAGCTTGGGCCACGCCTTTGAGCTCATAAGCCCCAAGGAGCGAGGTTTCCGCCCCTTCCCCAAGCAGCTGCACATGGACGTCTCTGCGGACACAGGCGCTCCCATCGGTGAGGTGGAGGGCTTTAAAATAGCCCCCTTTAGACACAGTGACCCGCAAGTGATCAAAGGCGATCGTCTCTTTTAAATCGTTGTGATGGGTCTCTAAGTGGCATCTTGCGCCAGCTTCGAGGTGAATGTCGACATAGCTGCTGATCCACTGCCCTGGCTGATGAGCGATTTTGAGAGCGACTTCAGAGTGAGCTCCCACCACCACATGCAAACGGGAGGAAAGGAGATGGATGGGCAATTCAATTTTCTGTTTAGCTGGGATGTAGAGAAAATGCCCCTGCCCATAAAGAGCGCCATTGAGAGCGGCAAAAGGGTCTTTCTCTCCTTTGAGGAGTTTGCTCCAACGCCCTTTGAGATAAGCGCCATAGGTCACATAAGCTTCCTCAAGAGAGAGCACTTGCGCTGGCACCTTGGGCTCTACTTGGGGTTCTACTTGAGTTAAAGAAGAGCGATAGAGCGCCTGGAGGGGGACATGTTGAAAAGAACTTCCCTTTTTCTTCGGCAGCCCCAGGGCACAAAAGCGCTCCCACGCCTGCTCCCTTAAGGGATGGGAAGGGCGGCTTTTCCAAAGGGTTTGGATATGATTTTCAAAAATCAACTCAACCAATCGTAGCCCTCTTCTTCAAGCTGGAGAGCCAAAGAGGGCCCTCCCGATTTCACAATCTTTCCCCCAATCATCACATGGACAAAGTGGGGTTCAATGTAACCCAAAAGACGTTGATAATGGGTGATCAAAAGGAGCCCTTTCGAGGGGGTCATGAGCTGCTTCACTCCACTTGCGACAATGCGCAGCGCATCGATGTCGAGCCCTGAATCGGTCTCATCTAAAATCGCCATTTTAGGGTCGAGCAGGGCCATCTGCAAAATCTCGCTCCGCTTCTTCTCCCCTCCAGAAAACCCCTCATTGACATTGCGCTGCTTAAAATGGAGAGGCACCTGCATCTGCTCCATTTTTGCCGTTAATAGTGTTTCAAACTGGCTTAATTCCATTTTTCCATGCACCGCAGAGTAGGCGCTATGCAAAAACTGAAGATTATTCACACCTGGGATTTCTACCGGATACTGGAAGCTCATGAAAAGCCCCTTCACCGCCCTTTCTTCGGGATCCAAGCCTAACAGTTCTTCTCCCGCCAAAGTGACACTCCCTTCAAGGATGTCATAGGAGAGGTGCCCCCCCAATACCTTTGCAAGGGTCGACTTACCAGCCCCATTGGGTCCCATGAGAGCATGAATCTCCCCCGCCTTGATCTCGAGATTGAGCCCTTGCAAAATCTCCTTCCCGTCCACCTCGGCGCGCAAATTTTTAATATGCAATAGACTCATCCGACCGACCCCTCGAGTTTCAACGCCAACAACTTTTGCGCCTCTAGTGCAAATTCTAGAGGCAATTCCCGAATGACCTCTTTGCAAAAGCCGTTAACAACCATGTTAATCGCATCTTCTCTCCCGATCCCCCGCGACTGTAAGTAAAACAGCTGCTCCTCATTCATCTTCGAAGTCGAGGCCTCATGCTCGATACTCGAGGTGGAATTTTGCGATTCGATCACCGGGAATGTATTCGCAGAACACTGATTGCCCACGAGCATCGAATCACACTGCGTGTAGTTGCGCGCTTTCTTGGCCTTTTTCCCAAAAAAGACTTGTCCTCTATATGTATTTTTAGATCGACCTGCAGAGATCCCTTTACTGATGATGGTGGACTTGGTGTTTTCTCCTAGATGGATCATTTTTGTCCCGGTGTCCGCCTGCATCTGCCCATTGGTCAGGGCAACAGAGTAAAACTCTCCTACAGACTCATCCCCTTGCAAGATGCAGCTGGGGTATTTCCAGGTGATAGCAGCGCCCGCCTCCACTTGCGTCCAAGAAATCTTTGACTTACGCCCTGCACACTTGCCCCGCTTCGTCACAAAATTGAAAATCCCCCCCTTCCCCGTCTGAGGGTCGCCGGAAAACCAATTTTGGACTGTCGAGTACTTGATTTCCGCTTCATCATGCGCGATGAGCTCCACAACTGCTGCATGTAACTGGTTGGTATCAAAGGCTGGAGCTGTGCACCCCTCGAGATAACTCACATAAGAGCCCTCTTCGGCAATGATCAATGTCCGTTCAAACTGTCCTGATTGCCGATCGTTGATTCTAAAATAGGTCGAAAGCTCCACCGGAGAGCGGACCCCTTTGGGGACGTAGACGAAAGAACCATCGGTAAAGACGGCCGAATTGAGGGTGGCGTAGTAATTATCTCCAATGGGGACGACAGTGCCTAAGTAGGCCTCAAGAATTTCTGGATACTTTTGGACAGCTTCCGACATGGAGCAAAGGATCACCCCCGATTCTGCAAGTTTTTTGTGGAATGTGGTTCCAATGGAGACCGAATCGAACACCATGTCGACCGCAACATTGGCCAGCCGCTTTTGCTCATCGAGGGGGATGCCGAGCCTCTCAAAGGTGCGGAGCACCTCAGGATCGACCTCTTGTAAACTCCCTAGCTTTGGCTTGTGTTTGGGGGCCGAGTAATATGTAATTGCTTGGTAATCAATGGGATCATAGGAGAGATGGCCCCAATGGGGCTCTACCGATTCTTGCCATTTTTGGAAGGCGCGCAGGCGAAAATCAAGTAAAAACTTTGGCTCGTTTTTCAGAGCGCTGATCTGCCGCACCGTCTCTTCTGTCAACCCCGGTTCTAGCCGCTCGGTTTCAACCTCAGTGACAAATCCATACTTGTATTCTTGGAGCTCTACCATGGGGAAAATGATACTTGACACCAGGAGAGAAGTCAATTTTCTGAAAAAATGTTGAGGCGAAAGAATCTGTTGTGGAAAACTCACAAACCGGAAACAGAAGTTTTCAATAGTAGTCTAAACGGAGAATTAAGATTCTGTATGGCGAAGGTTAATTTTCGAAATCTTATCGATAGCTTCATCAAGCGATGGTGGGTCATCGCTCTCATGATCCTCCTCGGTGCAGTGGGGGGGATGTTTTGGGCGTTTTTGCGCCCTCCAGAGTTTTTGTTGAGCGGCTCTTTCTTTGTCGCTAAGGAGGAATCGCCCCAAGTATGGAGCCTTTGTGAAGAGGAGCTCTCCTCCCGCCTAAAGCTCTCTTGTTCCAAAGAGGATCCCCAACTTTTTTTCATCCACTACTGGGATAAAAATGCACAACAGGGGGCCCAAATCGTCAACACCCTGATGGCCAAATGGGAGCAGATGCTCGAGGAGAAGCATCGGGAGAAAGTGGGGAAAGAACTTGTCGTTCTCCAACAAAAACAGCAAGAAACGTTGGCCGAGTTGGAGAAACTCCAAGGACAAGGGGTCCTTTCCGACCATGAGCGGGTCTACCTCACCTCACTTCAAGAAGAATATCGGCAAAAAGAGGGGGAGCTCGAGTTGGCCCTCTCTTCTCTCGATGCGGTCCTCGCTGGGATTCATGTTCCAAACGCCCCTGCTCACCTCAATGCTTTGACAAGAGAGCTGCGCACTTTAACGCACCAGCGTCAAACCCTCCTTTTGGAGGGGGGAGAAGCAACCGCCCGCCTGCAGCTATGTAGCTCGCAACCCCAAGTAGGGAGCGATGAGTGTCGCCATCTCTTGATCCGCTATGGGGAAAGCCTCGAGAAAACGCGAGGGGAGATCGGGCAAATCCAACAGCTCCTATGTGAACTGGACAAACCCTACTTTAATATCTCCAACTTATCTACTTACCTCAACGATTCGGTCAACGCCTCGCTCATCACACGGGCCTGTGAACTCCTCCTCATTCTCGCCGACGAAGAGCTCCATGCGCCTCAAGAGCGGACAAAACTGCTGCAAGAGCTCGCCCATTTTAAGGGGCTTCTTGGAGCGCAGCTGAAACAAAAACTCCGCAGCTCTGAAGAGCGGTACAAAAGAACTCAAGAAGAGCTGCGCAGCTTAAATAAAGCGCAAGCCGAAGCGCTCGACTATCACATCGCGAACATCCGTGAAGAGCTGAGCAGTCAAGTGAGCGTGGGCAAGCGCTCCCTCAACGAGGAGCTCACCTCTTTGCGCCGCCGCAGGGGGGAGCTTGAAGGGCAGCTGCAACCGTCGTCTGACAAGTGGCGCATCGAGCAAGAAGCTATGCTGAAAAAAGCACATCTTGAGGCGCTCACTCAGCTGATTGACAAAGAAACGCGCCTCCAACACTCCACAGAAAAGCTCTCTCGCATTGTCACGCCTGCGACTGTTGGCAAGCCGTGCCACAAAGAGCTCACCCTCTTAGGGGTAGGAGGAGGGGGTGTAGGACTCCTTTTAAGCGCCTTATCCTTAGGTATTTTTGGAATCTTCCAAGGCCCTTCTTATTCCCCTGGTGCTTTGCGCAAGCGGGGCTTTTGCGTTGCAGGGCGTCTCTCTCACCATTACGCCCCAGGGACGAAGCTGGTTGATCGGGACTTAGAGGTCATGCGCAACGTGTGGAGTCTTTTAGGGCTGAAAAAGAGGGTGGGCGTGGCTCCAGTGTCCCTCGTCACTGTTGGCCGCGGGCCCGATTTTTCCCCCGATTTAGCCCGTTTACTTGCGCAACAAGGGGAGAGGGTGCTCCTGATCCGCTGTAATTTTCACGAGCCTGCAGCAGCCGAAGGGGTTCCTGGACTTGTCCACTATCTCAAGGGCAAGGTGCAAGCGCCACGAATCGTCTCTCAGGGGAGGATTGACACGATTGCCGCTGGGGGCGCAAGCCGTTATGCGGTGGAGCTCCTAGGGAGCCCTCGCTTTGCTCACCTTTTGAGAGCTTCGCGCAAACGGTATGGAGTTGTTCTGCTCGCCTCTTATGCCCCTTTTGAGGGGGCCGAAGTGCGCCTACTCAGCGAACTCTCTGATCGGGTGATTGTAAGCTTAGGGAAGGAGCCACTGCCCCCTGGTCTGAAAACGGAGAACGCTGTGGTCATCTTGCGCTAAGCTCAAGTGTAATCAAGCCGCGAAGGCGGCTTGATTACTTGGTCTCTTCCGAGAACCAGTTAGCGAAAGGATTCTGACCTATTTGCTCTTCTTGCTCCTGAGGATTCGCTTCTGTTGCGTACTCAACGATGTTATCCTCACAGTCTGGCCATTCGCCATCTTTAAAAAACTGCACTTGTGGTAAGAACCCATTTCTATAATATTTTCCCCCTGGACCCCAGTCTCCTAGTTGGTGTCGAGCACAAAAAGCTACGTTTTTTTCTACTATTTCCTTGTAGAATCCGCTGTACGACACCGCGTTTCTCGACGGCACCTCAGGCATTTTAGGCATTTTAGGCATTTCTTCTTTTTTCGAGCGCTTGATCAATATCTGAGAGATACCTCCCATGGGTAGCAAGACTGCTGCTGAAATGCGAGGGGCTGCGATCCAAGGGAAAGTCATCGCACCGATCAAAACAACTGTGAGGGCCTCTACGCGAAACACCCCTCTTTGGTGAGCGTCATTGCTTCCAGGGATGAATTGTGTATTTTGCATGTCTTCCATAGGGACCTCCGTCTTCTTATTCAAATTAATCATATTTTAACATACATAACATCAAATGTAAACGAAAAAATAATAATCAAGATTATAGCGAAAGAGAACACAGAGAGAATAACTTACATCTTACACATCAGACATTGATTGATATCTAGTATTCTTCATGAAATCACCCTGCGGGAACAACCCCAGGGCGATTTCATGAAAAACATTTAACGCCTATCACCTGCAACAAATACTCCTCATCCCAGCCAGCCATTTGACGCTTGATCTCTATTCCGCATTTCGCAGTCTTTTCCTGTTTCAGGAGGT
>JAFEGQ010000012.1 GCA_018239785.1 Verrucomicrobiota bacterium | reverse complement strand
TGTCCGCAGAGGGGATGAATATTATTGTCCTCTCGATCAAGTGGGGGAGAGCTTGCAGTTATTACTCGAAGTAGGATGGCCTATTCTCGATCCTAAGGGGAGGCCCTTGGCGCTGCAAACGGGGATGGAGCTGCAGGTCGCAGAAGAGGGTGCGCAGCTGCATCTCAAAGGGCGCGTGCTGTTTGGCCAGGGACAAGCGCCTGTCGAGGAGGTGGTTGCGGCCTATCAGCGGCATGCCCGCTTATTGCCTTTGGCGGATGGGCAGGTGGCGTTATTACCTAAAGGTTCTCCTCTAGAACAAGTGAGGCAAGTAAAAATTGAGCGGGCCAGAGGAGGTGAGTTTTCCACTCTTCCAGCGGTGATCGATGCAAGCTTAGAGCCATTACTCCGCTTTTCTGGGTTTGAGCAAGTCACCCCTAGTGAGGGGTTTAAAGGGGTGTTGCGCCTCTACCAGAGTGAAGGGCTCGGATGGCTCCATTATTTGGCACAATCGGGATATGGAGGGGTATTGTCGGACGAGATGGGGCTGGGGAAAACGGTGCAGGTGTTAGCGTTTCTCTCCCGTCTGCCTGGTCCCCATTTGATTGTCGCTCCCACTTCTCTCCTCTTCAATTGGAAGCGGGAGATCGAGCGGTTTTTACCTGGCCGCACAGATATCGACATTGTCTCCTATGGCACCTTAAGGAGGGGGATTGAGGGCTCTTACAAGGCAGCCATCCTCGACGAAGCGCAAAACATTAAAAATCCTTCCTCCCAAACAGCTCAAGCGGCCTATGAGATCAGGGCCGATTTTCGCCTCGCTTTAAGTGGAACGCCGATTGAAAATCGGCCAGCTGAGCTCTGGTCCCTCTTTCGCTTTGCGATGCCCACCTTGCTCGGGGAGATGCGCAATACGATTGAGAAGGCGAGGGTGCGCCCGTTTATCCTCCGCCGCACGAAGGCTGAGGTGGCAAAGGAATTGCCAGAAAAAATTGAGCAGACGGTCTTTATCGAATTAGGAGAAGAGCAAAGGCAAGTATATGACTCCATCACAGGGGCTCCTTTAGAGCGCATTTTGCGCCTCCGCCAATGTTGTTGCCATCCGCTCCTTGTAGGGAGTGAATTGGGGCAAAGTGCAAAGTTGGAGGCACTCTTGCTCGATTTAGAGACGGTAGCTTTAGAGGGGAAAAAGGGGCTCATTTTCAGCCAGTTTACGGAGATGTTGACGCTCATTGGGAGAGAGCTTTCCCACCCTTATGTGCGGCTCGATGGATTGACACGCGACCGAGAAGCTGTGGTTCGGCAGTTTCAGGAAGATCCTCAAATTCCTTTCTTCCTTATTTCTCTGAAAGCTGGTGGCGTGGGGCTTAATCTCACCAAGGCCGACTATGTCTTTCTTTACGACCCTTGGTGGAATGTCTCTGCTGAAAATCAAGCGATTGACCGCGCCCACAGGATTGGGCGCGAAGGGACAGTCATCGCCAAGCGCTATATCGCTGCGGGCACGATCGAAGAGCGCCTCATGGATCTTAAGGCAAAAAAGTTGGCTATGGGGGAGGAGATTTTAGGAGAGGGGAGTTTTACATTAGCTGATATGGAACAGTTGCTCTTTCAGGAGATGAGATCAATGCAGTAGGTGTGAATTGGACCCATCGTTTTCCGATCAAATTGGGCAGCGGCTGCTATCCCCATTTTGGCAATTTCTTCTGGGTCCTCAATGACATCGTAAATCGCGCTAAGAGCTCCTAAAGCATAATCTTCCCCTGTTCCTATAGCGGAATACTTATTATATTGTCTGACCACGCGGGAATATTCAACTTCAAAAATTCCAGAAGGGTTCACGATAAGCAATTGGAATTCAGAGCTTTCAAAAGGAAGAAATTTCAAGGAGGGTGGTCGAAGGTAATAGTTGTCTTTCAAGGTTTCATGCATCTCGTTAAACAGCTCAAAAATTTTCTCCGTCGAGCTCCACTCTAGTGTTTTGCGGTAGGTCAGAAAATAATGGTTTAAGATCAAGGCCCAAATGGGATCGCCCGATGTCCCAATGTAATTTGGCCCTATCTGAATCATTTTTCCATTCCCATACACATGTTTGCCGTCTAACTCTTTTGTAGAGCGGTAAATTGCAAGAGAATCCGAAGCGATGCAGGCACGCTGTCCTTTTTTTACTGCTACGACTGTGGTCATTGCGATTTAACCGTATAAAAAACTCCAGGAAAGCCAGAGCTATCATCAAATTCCACAACTGCAGCCAAAGCCTTTTTTGCAATTTCCTCGGCTGAATCCAAGCGATCATAGAGGGCGTGTAAAGCACCTAGAGCGTATGCCGCTCCTGTTCCCACTGCTGCAAAGTGAATGAATTGTTGGAGTGATCCGAAATAATAGGTCTGAAAAATTCCGTGAGCGTTGACGATGAGAGATTCGAATCCAATCGGCTCAAACGCATCATCGTCGTCTCTAGAAGGCGAAAAATGATATTTTTCTTTCAACGCTTCATGCATTTTCAATAATTCTTCGAAGATCTGTTCCTTGGTGCTCAAAGCAGGCTGTTTTCTGTGGCAAACGTAGTTTTGCAATACTAAAGACCAGGTAGGATGACCTGCTGTTCCTATGTAGGAAGATCCCCATTTAATAATTTTCTCCGTATCAGCGACGTCATCAAGAGTATGTTTTCTTGATCCTCCAGAAATCGTCATGGTATCCGAAGCGATACAAATCACTCCATTTTTCTTAACAGCCATAACTACTCCCATACAGCCTCCAACAAATGAATGGTCACTATCAGGTTATTTTCTCTTTTTGGATTGCTCTTGCTTTTCTTGAGCTTTTGCCTGTTCTCGCTGTCGTCGGCCGTCGGCTTTTTCATGCTTTCCTTTAGTGCTCGGTCGAGCATTTGTAGTATGACTACCTTTGGGTGCATTCACTTTAGGTTTAGGAGTTCCTGCTCGGGGGAGTTTACATCCCTTGGCAATCATCGGATTTGCATTGTATTCGAACACATATCCTGTTTCCTGATGCATCGGAAGAGGGAAAAAATCTGCTTCTTGCCTGTTGTTCAACCCGATCACGGAGGTGCTAAGAGTTAAGAAGGTCAAAAGTATCGCCATCACTGCTGCGACTTTCATGGAAGGTTCTCCTGAGGTTGCCAATCTATTTCTGGGAACCAATTCTGTCAACTTAAAGATATTCCCGGTAGCTATACCCAAATAACCTGAAGAATTGGGATTTGGGTATACTAACCTGAGTTTTGGGTTTTTCTCCCTCACATTCAGGGGCTTCGCGTGCAAATCTCGCACTTTTCCCCTTGCCAATGGTGTTTAACCATTGGCTGCGGGAAAAATTGTGAGATTTTCGACGCGAAATCCCTCTGACTGCGAGGAAGACAACCCAAAACTCAGGTTACTAAGGTTGTTAGTGGTTAGATGGAAGATCTTCAAGTTGACGAAAGATCAGTTTTATGAACTGGACTTTTGACAAAATGGCCGCCAAACCATTTTAGCGGGAAGTTTTTATAGGGCGGCCACTTTGCCAAAGCTTGGGGCCTTCGGCTCTCATCGTGCCACGATACG
>JAFEGQ010000129.1 GCA_018239785.1 Verrucomicrobiota bacterium | reverse complement strand
TCGGGGCGCCACTCGTAATGAGGGGGAATCCAAATCCGATCTTGTTCAAAAGGTGCCCAGCTCCCTTTTTGCCAGTGATACACTTTCCCATCCCATTTCCAATACCCACTCTTCCAAAAGAGGTTATCACTGGGGGCCTCGTCAATCTCTTTCTCCTGAGCTGGAGGAGGAGCTTGGGGAATAGGCCTCAAGTCTGCAAGCTGTCGGTCGCTCCAAAAGCCGTTGAGCCACATCCAACTCCCATCTAAGGAATCCCATTCACCGGGAATCCAATACTGGCCTGGAGGAGGTTTTCTCCACACGCCACCGACCCACTCAAAGTCGTTCTCCTCATCGTTCCAACTCCAGTAGCCTGCAATCCATTTTTCACCTGGTTGTGACCCTTTGGAAGGTTCTGCTTCCTCCTCTTGCTCAGGAGGAGCTTGGTCGATCACGACCGAAGCCACTTCTCCAGAGATAGGGGTCAGGTAAGCTTCGTGAATCACCTCAGCCTGCAGGGCAAGGCTCAGTTGAGTTGCACATAGTAAAGCAAAAGAAAATAATTTCATAGTCTCCCCCTTCTCTCAGATCTAACAAAAGAGAGAAGAAGTTCCAACCAATTTTTTCTCGCCTGTTGTATGAAGAGACTATGCCCACCAGAACGTTATCCGAACATGAACAGGACCTGTCGCATCTTTGCCGACAAATTCGAGAGGCCAAAGGGCTTGTTTGCCTCAAACGGAACCCTTCTGCCTCTCACCAAACCCGTCAGGTCAACTACAAAAACGGGCGTACGCTGCTGGACCTAAGCGCAATGCGTCATGTGATTGGATGGGAGGGGGATCTCCTCCTCTGTGAACCTTTAGTAACCATGGAAGAGCTGGTCGCTGAAGCTCTTAAACGGGGGCGCATCCCTGCGATTGTCCCTGAGTTTAAAGAGATCACCGTGGGAGGCGCCCTCCAGGGAGTGGGATTAGAAAGCTCGTCTCACCGCAAGGGACAATTTAACGACATCTGCCCGTTTTATGAGGTGATTTTAGGTAATGGTGAGCGGCACCTCGTCTCAAGAGATTGTGAACAGGAGCTCTACCATGCACTCCCCGGTTCTTACGGCTCCCTTGCGATCACAACGCTTATCGCTGTGGAAACCGTGCCTAGCTTTTCCCACGTAGAGCTCCAAGGGATCCACTTCCATGACCGCAGCGCCTGTTGCGATTACCTCACCACTCCTCAAAACATCGAATTTTTAGAGGGGTTTGCTTTAGGCAATGAACGCTATCTCGCCCTCCAAGGGAATCAGTGTCTTGCTCCCCAAAAGGCAACTCACATCGGCCGCCCGATGCAAAAATGGTTCATTCAAGAGCTCCTTGCTGGAAAAACCAACAGTTGTGTTCCCCTGGTCGACTACCTCTTCCGCCTCGATCGAGGGGCCTTTTGGATGGGGCGCTATCTGCTCCACTTAAGGCTCCTTATCGCCTACTTGACCTGCGGGAATGTTGCCGATGCAAAGATTCAAGAGCTCCTCAAATCTATGGAGCATTCTTGGCCAAGTCGCTGGTTTTGCGCCCTTTTTGGGTGGTTGATGACGAGCAAGAAGCTCTACCAAGGGTTCCATCAATTAGACAAAAAACAGGCGCACCGCTTCTTCTTGATTCAAGACTCTTTTGTCAACGGGAAGCATGCCGCTGAATTTGTCCGTCACGCTGAAGAAGAGCAAAAGATCTCCCCTCTTTGGCTCTGTCCCGTCCAAAAATCCAAGAGCCCCCAGCTATTTTCACCTCAAAATATTGAAGGGGGGCCCCTCCTCCTCAATGTGGGAACTTACGGCCTTGCCCACTCAGCAGAGTCTCTGCATCATCTCGAACAAACTTTAGCGCTCCTGAAGGGGCGCAAAGCGCTCTACTCCCATTCGTGCTACACTCGCGAGGAGTTTTGGAAGATTTATGACGAAACTGCCTATCGAAAGCTGCGCGCAACTTACTGCGCTGCGGGCAAGTTTCTCTCTATTGAGGAGAAAGTGTTTTGAAGATTGTCTCCTATAACGTCTTAGCAGAGATCTATGTCAACCCAGGATGGTACCCCCACGTCAAGCCAGAGTTTCTCGAACCGAAAAAACGGCGAGAGCGGATGATCCATTTCTTGCGCCACCTAGAAGCAGATGTGATCTGCCTTCAAGAGGTGGAGCGCTCTTTATTCGAAGAGCTTCAATTACCTGGTATCTGGTCCAAAAAACGGCGCAGTAAAGAAGATGGGTGTGCAACGATCTCCTTTTTGCCGGTGATCCACGGAGAAACTCTCTACTACAAAGACCAGCATAAGGGACAGCCTTCTGGCCATCTCGCTCAGCTCAGCCTCATCGAATTTGAGGGACAAAAAATCGCCCTCAGCAATACCCACATCAAGTGGGATCAGCCCGGCACTCCCTCTCAAAAACAGGTGGGCAGACAACAGATCAAAGAGCTTTTAGCAGTCACTAAAGCTCAAAAGGCAGAGGGGTTTGTTTTATGTGGCGACTTCAATATTACCCCCTCTCATCCCATGATTGAGTTGATCAAGCACGAGGGGTTTACAATAGCTTCAGCGCTGCAACCCACCTGCAATGTCAATCAAATCCCTCAAACTCTCGATTATATCTTTGTCAGCAAGCAGCTTGTTGCCGAAACAGAGCCTCTTCCCTTCATTGAGCCAACCACTCCTCTACCCAATGAAGAGCAACCTTCTGACCATCTCCCTGTGAACGCTACTCTCCGTTGGCGTTTTTTTTCTAAAGCAGAACTTGCTGGCGACAAACGCTCAAAATAAGCATTCGCAAGAGTCCTATTTTTTTTCAAGAATGAGAAATCCGCGAGAACCCAAAAGATTATTGGTCTGCATTGCACGTATGAAGGCGGTAGCATCTACCCAAACAGGAGGATATTTAAATCTAGCAACGTCCAAGACTAAAAAAGAATCACTCTTAGCATCATACGCAGCTATAGGAGACCAGTGTCCTCCCCCTATTTGCTGAAATGCCCTTCTTTGATAGAGAGCTAAAACACATTGATTGGGATTTTTTAGAGCTGAAATCAATATACGGCGCATCTCTTCCTGAGATAACTGTTGAGCTTCATACTTTAAAACTGTCACTGGAAAAGCTCTTAAAACTTTTGTTAGCTCTTCTAGCGACATGCCCCGCGCGAGGACTTCATTGGGATCGATCACTTTGGATACATCTGTAGAGAAAAACTCTTCCTGGGTAAACATCTGGTACCTTCCCAAAAACTTGGAAAGAGGAGCTTCAATGCCTAAAGCATTTAAGGCCATGACAGAGGTGGCGATACTACAATAAGTCAAGCGGATCTGCGATTCATAAAACCTCACTAAATTCCAGAAATTTGCCTTTGCATCGCTATTTTTTAGGCGTGTCATCCCTTCGAGCGAGTCCCAAGCTTCCCATGGCCCTTCTGTTTGACTCGAAATTGGCCCGTTTTCTTGGCATCGGATCATGGAAGGCTGAAGTGCTTTCTTGACAGCTTGGTGAATACCTTTCACATCTTCTTGATTTGCCTTTATTTTACGTCCTCGCCAAAAACAATAAATCGCGACGCCAACAATGCCAGCGACAATAACAGTAGAAGCTGATAATTTTATATTTGTTTCGCATTTCATATTAGTATGAAAATCATTTTGCATAATATCATGATTAATGCGCAAGATATTTGAAAGGCTATATTGAAAAATTGGGGATTTGAAGCAGCAGTCAAAGTAACTTCTGCGCTTTAGTTCTCAGAGAATCATCGGCCATCAAAGCCTTGTTATAATTCCATGCTTTGTAAGGCTCTCCAACCTCAGGGCGATTTCATGAAAAACATTTAACGCCTATCACCTGCAACAAATACTCCTCATCCCAGCCAGCCATTTGACGCTTGATCTCTATTCCGCATTTCGCAGTCTTTTCCTGTTTCAGGAGG
>JAFEGQ010000128.1 GCA_018239785.1 Verrucomicrobiota bacterium | reverse complement strand
TCACTTCGTCGAATGGGGTGCGCTTGAATTGTTAGATTCCAAAAATCCATTGAATTTGAAAGCTGGGCACTACTTAGCGCTGCTCTCGCATAGCGGGTCGCGGGGAGTTGGGTACAAGATCGCCAACCGTTATACGCAATTGGCAATGGAACAGATATCGGAACTCGACTCCTCTGTCAAACATTTAGCCTGGCTTTCTTTAGATAGCGAAGAAGGGCAAGAGTATTGGGAAGCCATGCAGCTCGCTGGCAAATTTGCTTCAGCCAATCATCACGTTATCCATGCACGGGTGGCTCAAGCAGCCGGGTTACAGTCCCTTTGCTCCATCGAAAACCACCACAATTTCGCTTGGCGCGAAAAGATCATTGTCGATGGTTCGGAAAGGGAGGTCATTGTCCACCGCAAGGGGGCAACGCCTGCGGGGCTTGGAGTGCTTGGGATCATTCCAGGGACAATGGCAGACGTTGGATATGTGGTAGTTGGCAAAGGATGCGCTCAGTCATTGAACTCAGCTTCGCATGGCAGTGGCCGCCAAATGAGTCGTTCAATGGCCTTGCAGAAGATTTCCAAGGAGCAGCATGCCGCATATCTAGCTCAACAAGGTGTTGAGTTGATTGGAGGGGGCTTGGATGAGTCTCCTCAAGCCTATAAACCCATTCAAAAGATCATTGAAGCTCAAAGTGATCTTGTCGATGTGCTTGGCAAGTTTCGGCCGCGCATTGTCCGAATGGCTGCCGACAGGGGAGAGGAGTAGGGGTCCAGATGGCCCATAAGGGATTTGTGAGCAAGACGCTGTTTATTCCCAATGACTTAGCACTAAAGTCTAGTGATTGTTTGCATTAAAGTCGAGTAATTGCCTACTCTAACATCTAGAAAACGTATGCATAAAGAACTCGCTGCCGCTATTTCCCGCGTTCATAATACGGCCAAAAAACGCAGTGGAAACATCATACCCTCTTCAGAGATTGAGCGGGCAGATCGAGAACTATTAATAAGTACGAACTGGCTTCAAGAGATTATTCGAGGTTGGTACATGCTGGTGCGGCCAGATGTGCAGCCTGGAGATACTTCCGCCTGGTATGCCAATTTCTGGGATTTTGTGCGGATTTATCTCGAAGCAACTTATGGCTATGATTACTGCCTCTCTGCAGAAAATTCAATCGACATCCATATTGGCAATCCAACTATCCCAAAGCAGGTGATTGTAATTACAAAAAAGGGGGGAGGCAAGCCGGTAAATCTTCCATTCGATACATCCATTTTAGCTTATCCAGATCCTAACAACTTTCCTCCTGAGCAAATGAGCGCTCTCGGGTTGCGAGTCATGACTCTTCCCTATGCTTTATGTAAATCTACGCCGACATACTTTCTAAAAAATGAAGCGAATATTCAAATTGCTTTGGGAATGATCAAGGATCTTCAAGAGCTCATTTATATAATTGCTACTTATAATTTTGTTCGCTCTGGCGAACGAATGATAGGTGCTTTTGCTGCATTGCAGCAAGAGGAGAAAGCCGCAATGATCTGCGAGCAGCTCAAGCGGGTCGGGATGCATGTCAAGGGAGTCAATCCTTTTGCAAATGAGCCAGTTATCGCATCCTCGAATTTTCGATCGCCACATCGGAGTAGAATTTTAAATCTTTGGGCTGCACTTCGTCCCGCAGTGATACAGAATTTTCCTGCCCCGCCGGGGATTTCTAATGATAAAATTGGATATTTAGATCAAGTTGAGGAATTGTACTTAAAAGATGCTTATAATTCTCTTTCCATTGAGGGGTATCAAGTTGATGTCGCTTTGATTGAGCGCGTAAAAAATAATCATTGGAATCCTGACCTTCATCTTTCGGACCAACAGGAGAGAAATGCTCTTGCTGCAAGAGGGTATTATGAGGCGTTTTTGGAGGTGAAAAAATCTGTTGCGCAGGTCTTGAATGGAGAAAATCCGGGAAAAATGATTGAAAGGGAGTTGCAAAATTGGTTTCAGAAATTGTTTAGCCCGAATGTTAACGCTGGAATTTTACAACCCAATGAACTCATTGGATTTAGGAAGCATCAAGTATATATCCGCAATTCACGCCATGTTCCTCTGCCCAGAGAGGCGCTCTTCGATGCGATGGAGATTTTTTTTAAATGCCTTCAAGAAGAATCCCATCCAGCCGTAAGAGCTGTTTTAGGTCATTTTATATTTGTTTATATTCACCCTTACATGGATGGAAATGGGCGATTGGGACGCTTCATCATGAATGCTATGCTTGCCTCGGGAGGCTATCCGTGGACAGTGATTGAGGTAACCAATCGAACCAACTATCTTATTGCGTTAGAAAAGGCTTCTGTTGATCACGACATTGTCCCTTTTACGCTTTTTATAAAAAAAGAAATGGAATCAGATCCGAGCAAAGCGCCAGCAGGTGAGGCAGAAGAGGAGAGCAATAGGGGTCCAGATGACCCATAGAGGCGAAAAGACCCCGGCTTCCCCTAAGATCGCAACCGCATCCATCGCCGTGAGAAAAGTGAGATAAGCGCCGATCGCAAGCGCATAAATCAAAAACACCGGCGGGCGACGCGAGAAGCGTAGGCAGGCAGCAGCAGGCAGAAGCGCCACAAATAGGCAAATCAGCGGCAATGCCAACTTGAGGTTCAATTGCGTCAGCAACTGATGATCCCGATCACGCTGCTTTTCCTTGGAGGGGCGGTGGAGCCACAGGAGGCTTAAGCGCATCTGCTCAGGGGGGCGCATAGCTGTGAACAGTTCTTTGTCATCAAACTCCATCTTGGGGAAATAATGCATCGGCCAGGAGGCCGTCCGCTGCAAAAGCCCCTCTTGATCCGTACTAAGCTCATCTACCCAAAGGCCGAGGGGAAAATTTTTTAACGGCTTCAAATATCGCATCCGATAGATCTTGGTAGGCTCCTGGAGCCAAAAGACATCGAAGAACGCCTCTCTTGTGCTATCCCAATTTTGGTAGAGCAACATGGAGCCATCTTTGAGCTGGACAGTATGGAGATGGTGCCCATCGTTTTTGCCCCCATGAAAATAGGTGCGATCAAAATGCTCCGTCTTTTCTATGGCCCTGGGAAATACCCACTCGGAGTTGGCCCAAAGCAGGGCGGTACAGAGGATCCCCATCATCGCGAGGGGGCGGACAAGTTTTTTGGCGGGCAGCCCTGCTGCTAAAAGAGCGACAAGTTCGTTGTGCAGATTCAACGTGGTGAGAACCTTAATACTTGAAAGGAGCAGAGCAAAGGGGAGAAGGAGTTGGAGCTGCTTGGAGAACTGGTAGCTGTAGTACTGCGCAAGTAGGGCAAGGGGAAGCTCTCCTGCCGAAAAGGCCTTGGTGTGGAACGCATAGTCGATCACAACAAAAATGAGGTAAAAACAACCGAGCACGATCAGAAGGGTTTTAATGAGCTCTTTCAGGCAGTGGCGCTCCCAAAGTTTCATGAAGTGGCCCCTTTTGTAATCCGCTTCAAGAGCGTCAGACAAAGGACAATGACGAGGAATTGGGGGAGAAGATTAAGCAATAAAGAGAGGGGCAGATGGGCGTCGAACCCCCCAGCTGCGCTGTAGCAGCCGATCAAAAGGGTCGCTAATAAAATCGTCATCGCGATATTTCTTTTTTTGGGAGATCGTCCTGTCTGTAGGCCAAACGCACAGCCTAAGAGCGTGAATGTCAACACAAAAAGGCCCATGGCGACACGGCGTCCAATTTCAGAAAGATCGCGCGCGCGCTCGATCCCCTTTTCCCCCTTCAACCGAGCCAACAAAAGGCGCATTTGCAAGTGGCTAGGTTTGAGGTGAAGCCGCCGCTTGCCTAAGAGTTGCCCTAAACTATTTGCAGAGGTGGAAATTTTTCCCTGGTTTTCAATGATCAAATGATCAAATCCCTCATGTTCAGAGGGAAGAGGGATCATGAGATGCACCTTCTCGCCAGCTAGGATCGTCCCTTCTTCTTGCACTTCTAAGGTGTCCGCCAAAAGGAGAGTCAGCCGCTTTGTATTGTCATTATAAGCGACTGCCATCATCTCTTTGGCACACTCTCCTCCTTTGACAGTGTGCATCTCCACATAGACATCTCCCATTCGCAGTAGACGGCTATTTTGCAAGAGGTGAAGGGGGTTAAGCCCCGCTACTTGCGTCTCCATTTTTCTCCCCAACATGTGGCTATGGGTCGCCAGCTCGGAAGCGACGTAGAAGTTGAGCAGCGCAAGGGCCCCTCCTGTAAGCAGCACAGGACCCAAAATGCGGCGCAAGCTCAGCCCGCACGCTCGCATCGCCGTCAGCTCATGGGTGAAAGAGAGACGACTAAAGAGCAACACCGAAGAGATGAGGCAAGAAATCGGTAGGGCGTAAGGGAGGACGTAAGGAATAAGAAAAAGGGCAAAAAGAGCGATATGGGAGGCTCCAGCTCCCATGGCAGCAAGGTCAGCAATTTCTTTAGCCCTTGAGACAAAAAGCAAAGCGATGAAAGTGATCACACACAGAGCGAACACTTTGAGGTACTGCTTGAGGAGATACCGCCATAAAATGGGCATTGTTCCTTCTCGATTTTTCGCTTAAAATACCCCTCATGTGTACCACAAATCGGCCTCAAATGCAGCTTAAACAATTTATTGATTGTCATAAGCGGAGCGATCGCCCTCTGTTGGCGGCGATTTCAGGAGGGGCCGACTCTCTAGCACTGCTTCATGCATTGATGGCATTAAAAATTGATTGCCATGTTGCCCATGTCGACCATGGGTGGCGGACCGAAAGTCAAGAAGAGGCGGCGCGATTAAAAAAAATTGTTCCCTATCCCTTTCACCTTTTAGAGCTGCGGGGAAGTTGTGATGAAAATGGGGCGAGGAAGGCGCGCCACAACTTTTTTCGAGAACTCTGCCACACACAAGGATGCGAAGCGGTCTTGCTCGCGCATCACGCGAATGATCGCGCGGAAACGGTCTTTAAACGGATGATAGAAGGGGCCCCGATTGTCCACTTAAGTGGGCCGCGTCCTGTCGAGAAGCTTCCGGGATTGACACTATGGCGCCCCTTTCTTTCTTTGCGCAAATCGGAGCTCAGCCACCCTTTTGAAACGGTAGTGGTGGACTCCACAAATTTTGACCCTCGCTATCACCGTGGGTGGCTCCGCACAGAGATTTTTCCCAAATTCAAGAGACCTTTTGAGCACCACCTTGCCCGTCTTGGCTCTGAAGCAGAAGAGATCAGAGACTATTTTGATGGTCAGGTAGAGTTATTTTTAAGTCAGGTGAAACAAGGGCCCTTTGGGACATGGCTCGATCTTTCTCAAGCACAACTGCCTCCTGTTTTGCTCCGCCACTTACTGCGCCGTTTTTGTCCACGTCTTTCTTATGAAGAACTGCACGCTGCTGCCGATTTTTTAGGGCAGGGGCGCTCTAATGCCCAAGTAGGCCCGCTTGTGATTGATCGAGGGCACCTCTTTTTGCCCCATCCTCCTGTGATTCTTCCCCAAACTGCTGTTCCTTTAAGCGAGGGGAGATTTGGGACTTATACCCTTGTCCAAGGGGAACAAAAGGGTGCTGAGCCCAAGGATAAGCCTGGCTGGCAAGCTCTTTGGCAGGGTTGTGCGAGTTTAGCAGTTCCCAAAGGGGAGTGGTCCATTTGCCCTCCCTACCCGGATCGGCGATTAAGAGAGAGATTTAATGCCCACCAAGTTCCCGCTTTTTTAAGAGAGCAAGTGCCTGTATTGCGCTCGAGCCAAGGGCAGTGTCTTGATTGGCTGACTCCATTAAAGGAACATGTAATTGAAGAGCTCTTGGGGGTCGTGTCCCTGATGTTCAGTTGAGGAAGGTGGTGGTGAGCTTTTTTCTTCATTTGAAGTGCTCCAAAAGGAGGTGATTCCTTTAACTTTTCTTTGATATTGAGGAAGGCCGTCTTCGTCTTTTTCCATGTCGAAGGGGCAATTTTTTCCGCCTTTTTCTCCATGTTGCTTTGGAAGAGATGAGATACCCCTTCTTGAGCGATTGTCGGCAAACTTTCCACATCGACTTCGGAGAGCTTGTCGATAGCGCCTTCGAGTTTGAAGAGGCTCTTTCCGATCTGTTGCCCTGTTTCTAGAAGATCTTTTGCGAGAGCCTCTCCTTTGATTTCGATAGGATGCTCGTATACTGAGTGACTTCAATAGGAACTGAGGTTGACTCGATTTTTTTATCCATCGCAATAAAACCTCCGTTTCCTAGTACATTAATTTCATTTCCACATAACTAATATTTTAAAAAATAATTTGTTAATTGATATCTATATTTAGTGAATTATAAAAAAAATTTTAAGTGCTTAGAGAGAAGCGCGTTAGAGCAACGGGAGAAATAAGGGGCTAGACGAAAAGGGGACGGGGCTATAAAAAAAGCAGTGGAGGCGGTACACTCCCCGAGGACATCCCTTCTACAGATCGGAAATGGTATTTAAAACGGTGTTGAGTAGTTGATTTTTAGTGGGTTAGCACAATGAGTGACGAAAAACAAAGTGGCGACAAGCGGCGAGGATTTCCCGGCAGTTTTCTTATTTTCCTGTTGGTAGCTGTTTTAATAGCTCTCACCGTTCAAAATTTTTTAAGCGCAAAATACGCTAATGTTTCCTTTAGCTATCAAGTGCAGCATCTGGTCAACCTTGAGCTGATCAATCCTGCCGATTCGCGAATGGTTGCCTTAGGTGATAACTTAGTGACCCTCAGCGGCCGTTTTCGCGATCGGCTGACCGAAGAGGGGAAGGCGCGCTATAAGTATCTTGAATTGCTCGATCGAGAGGACATGCTCTCAGAGAAAAAAGAGCTCCTCGGAGAGGAGCTCCAGTCGGCGCGTGGGGATGTGATCTCGGCGGCGGGTTGGTTTTTAGAGCTCTCTGGGATTGCTGTGCCTCAAGGGGGCTATGTCGTGACCCCTTTAAGCCCTGTGGCCCCTGAACAGGGAGAGGCGATTGTTATTGAAAATGTCCCTCGTCGGGTGACGAGCTTGAGCCAACTTCAGCAGCGCATTTCCTCTCTCGCCAACAACCCCGACGATGCGGCTGTGAAGCAATTTGGGAGCGATCTTTCCAATTTGGTGCAAAATTTTCGCTCTCCTGCTCTTGGGATTGGACAGGAAAATTTAAAACAGCAGTTGCGGAAGATCGACAAAGATGTTTTGCAAGCGAGCACCCTTCCTCAAGGAGGTGTTGCTGCTGTAGAGGTTTTTTCGAGCGCATTACAACAGCTCGGTGCAATTGTAGATGAGCTCAATACC
>JAFEGQ010000127.1 GCA_018239785.1 Verrucomicrobiota bacterium | reverse complement strand
GAATGGGTCACAGTGAAGAAGTATTTAGATATGACGCCCTTGCTGAATCAAGGGATGAACGACGAATAATTGTGAGGGAGTTAGGGAAGAAGAGCGAATTTACAGACAAACGGTTGCTTTGCCGCCACCTAATCTTGACAACTGACATGATTGAATTTCGAAAGAGGTCTATTCTTCCCACGCTCGTGAAAAGAAGAACAATACCCTGCCGACCTCATCTCAGAACCCACCAGCTGGTCCCTCATCTGCCGATGATGGGGCTCGCTTTACTCGCTTTTTTTAGAGCCGTCCAAGCGACGAAGTTGCGCAAAAAGGCGCGCGCGTAGTTTCGGCGCACACCGGTCGATAAAAAGGACCCCATTGAGCTGATCGTTCTCGTGCATGGCAACGCGCGCTTCCAGTCCAACCAGCCGCTTGGTGACGAGAGTTCCCATCAGATCCATCGCCTCGAGGCTGATCTCTCTAGGGCGTTCAACATTCGCTCTCACCCCAGGCCAAGAGATACTCCCCTCCTCCATCGCTTCTTTCTCCTTGGAGGGATCATAAAGACGAGGGTTGAGGTAAACTTGAGGAGGCAAGTGAAGCTCCAGACGAATGACAATGATGCGGAGCAAAACCCCCACATGAGGAGCTGCTAACCCAATCGCTCCATAATCTTCCATCGCTCGTAGGATAGAGGCGACCGTTGCTTTGACTTCATCATTAACTACTCCCACAGGGAGAGCTCGCTTGCGAAAGATCGGATCACCAAAGTAGCGCAAACTCATGAGGAGTATTTCTTTTTCAACGCGCGCAGCTGAGGTTCAATCCTCTTCCGAATGCGCTTTGGAGTCCGATCTATCGTCAATACCCCATTGAGGTGATCATTTTCATGCAACCGAGCGCGCGCTTCATACCCCTCAAGGGCCTCTTCAAAGCGGTTTCCCTCTAAATCTGTCGCTTCAATGACAATCTCTTTGGGGCGCTCAATAGGGACCCGAATGCCTGGGATAGAGATGCACCCCTCTTCCATGATTTCTGTTTCTTGAGATGTTTTTTTAATCACCGGATTAATGTACACAAGAGGCTTGCCTGGAATGACAGAACCGTCTCGATGGTAATCATCCACCCGGACGACAAAGAGGCGAATATTCACATTGACTTGAACAGCTGCCAGGCCCACGGCTCTGCGATGGATCAAAGAGGCGAGCATCTCTTCAGCTAACGCCCGCACCTCTGCATCGATCTCCTGCACCTCCTCTGCGCGCTTCCTCAGCGCCGGGTGGCCATAGTAGACAACGGGCCAACGGTACTCAATACTCATTTACTGACCCAATTCCTCAATGGAAGGAGGAGCGGGGCGCCGTGTCTGCTCCAGCGCAGAAGTCCACAGAGAAAGGATGACGCAGCTGGCTAAAAAGATAAAAATCAGCCAAGCGGTAAATTTCTTGAGGACATCAGCCGTCGCTGTCCCAAATACCGAATCCCCTGCATCACCGCCAAAAGAGGCCCCAAGCCCCGTCGCTTTGCTCTCTTGCATGAGCACCACACAACACAGCACAAAGCAAAGGAGGAGAAAAAAAGAGACCGCGACGTAATAAAGTATCAGCATAATCTATCAATTATCCTTGTTGAACAATCTTAGCAAAACTCTCTGGGTCAAGAGAAGCTCCCCCGACCAGCACCCCATCAATATCTGGCTGCGAGAGAAACTCCGCCACATTGTCAGGTTTGACCGATCCCCCATACAGCATCCACACCTCTTCTCCTAAGAGAGAGCGCAAAAAAAAGTGAGTCTGCTGCGCTATCTCAGCTGACGCACTGCGACCCGTCCCAATCGCCCATACAGGCTCATAGGCCACAATCAGCCTCTGCTTTTCCTCGATACCGGATAAACTTTCTTCTAATTGTTTGCGGAGCACCTCTTCAGTCTGATCTGCCTCACGCTCTTGGGAGCTCTCTCCGACACACAAAATCACCCGGAGCCCCTCTTTAAGAGCCCTCTTGACTTTTCGATTGATAAACTGGTTGCTCTCTCCAAAAATGTGGCGCCTTTCACTGTGCCCCAACACGACAAACTGCGCGCCTGCGTCGAGAAGCATCGAGGCAGAAATCTCCCCCGTAAATGCCCCTTCACGCGCGTCATTCATATTTTGAGCGCCAATTTGTACCTTGCTCCCTTGCGCTGCATCTCTCGCAGAGCGAATGGCTGTATAAGGAACAGCGAGCAGCACTTCGGGTTGACTTGCGGCCACCAAAGGTGCTAGTTTTTTCACAAAATCCGCAGCCTCTGCAACAGTCTTGTACATCTTCCAGTTGCCGGCGATTACTTTAGGGCGCTTCATGGCCGGCATTCTAACCCAATCTATACCAGAAGATCAAGTCCGTTCCGTCAGTCAGATCACCCTTGAGCTAAAATCTCTTATAGAAGCGAATTTTAGAAATGTGTGGATACAAGGAGAGATTAGCAATTTTAAACAGCAATCCTCTGGCCACTTCTACTTTTCTCTAAAAGATGAGGGGGCCCAGATGAATGCCGTGATGTTTCGCGGTCAAGCAAGCCACCTTAAAACGCTTCCTAAAGATGGGGATCAGGTCATTGTCTGTGGAGAACTCAACGTCTATGCGCCCAGGGGTAACTACCAAATCGTCATCCGCGAGCTCTACTTTGTGGGCTTAGGAGCGCTGTTGCAGCGCCTAGAAGAGCTAAAAAAAACAATTGCAAAACGGGGATGGTTTCGAAAAGAGCACAAAAAGCCCCTCCCCCGATTCCCCCGCCGCATTGGAATCATCACAAGTCCCACAGGGGCCGTGATCCGAGATATCCTCAATGTCTTGCAAAGACGCCATAGCGGATTACATATCTTACTCAATCCGGTCAAAGTCCAAGGGGCTGAATCTGCCAGGGAAATTGCCGCTGCAGTCCGGCAATTTAACGAACAACTCCCTGTCGATGTGTTGATCATTGGGCGTGGAGGAGGAAGTTTAGAAGATCTATGGGCCTTTAATGAGGAGATTGTCGCTCAGGCAATTTTTGAAAGCCATATTCCGATCATTTGCGCTGTGGGGCATGAAACAGATCATACCATTGCCGAATATGTGGCAGACTTACGCGCGCCCACCCCATCGGCAGCAGCTGAGCTCGTCATCGCTGAAAAAAGGGGGGTTCTCGAATTTTTACATATCACGCGCCAACGGCTTTTTCGCACCCTTCAGCAGCGCTTAGCGCATGCTAAAACCCACCTCGAGCGTTACACGCGCCATCCTGCGATGCGCGATCCTTACTACCTCATCGGCCACTTCATGCAGCGGCTCGACGAGGCGCGCTCTCTCCTCGACCATCGGATCCATTCTGATCTTCAAAAAGCGCGTCTCACCCTTGTGGGGATCGAGCGGAGTTTGCGAGCGATTAATCCCAAGGGGCTCTTGAGCCAAGGTTATAGCATTCTCTTTTCCGAAAAAGAGGGGCGCGTTATAAGTTCGATCGACCAAGTAAAAGCGGGCATGCACATCAAAGCCCTTCTCAGTGATGGGGAAATCAAACTCAAGGTTTATGAAAACAACGCAACCTAATTTTGAACAAGCCTTTGCAAGGCTTGAAGAGATTCTCAAGGCGATGACAGAGGGCGAGGTAAGCCTCGACGACTCCTTAAAGCTCTATGAGGAAGCTGACAAGCTGATCGCGCTTTGCAATAAAAGACTCACGGAAGCTGAACAAAAAATTGAAAAATTGATCAAACATCGGGAAGGCGAGCTCGTCACCGATGATGAGGGACACCCCTTAACGGAGCCATTGTGATTATCGCTCTCTTTCCTAATCTCTCCAAAAATGCTTCCCGCAGCCTTGCTATAGGCATTGCCGAGTACCTCACTTCTCATGGGGTTGAGGTGGTCGTAGAGGATTTGGAAGCGGAGGCGGTGGGGGGCAAGCCGTTAAGTAGCATCGACCCTAAAACTATCGACTTCAGCCTCCTCATGGGAGGAGATGGGACGATCTTGCGCTACATGCACAAGCATGGCGATATTGAAGCTCCGATTGTCGGGATCAACCTCGGCCATCTTGGCTTTATGGCCGATGTGACCATCCCTGAGATCTATCCGAGTTTACAAGATCTGCTCAAGGGCAATTATCAAGTCCAAGAGCGGGTCATGATGCAGGGAGAGACCATCCATGGCGATGTCTGCCATGCAGTCAACGAAATGGTGGTCCATCGGGCGATGAACCCCAGCATCGTCGTTCTGGCCATTCATATCGATGGGACTTACCTAAACACTTTTGAAGCAGATGGGATCATCTTGGCCACCCCGAGTGGTTCGACCGCTTATTCTCTAGCTGCTGGAGGCCCGATTCTCACTCCTGAGCTCGAAGCTTTTGTCCTTACCCCTATCAGTCCCCATACCATCTCCAATCGCCCTATTGTCTTAATGCCAAAAGATGAGATCCAAATTCAGTACTTGAGTGAGCTCGGACCGGTCGAAATTGCTTTTGACGGAATTTCCCGCTACAACCTCCATACAGGAGAGGTTTTTCGGATCCGCAAAGCAGAGCGCCGCTTTCGCCTTGTCACACTCGCAAGGCACGACTACTTTGCGACATTGCGCACCAAGCTCGGTTGGGTAGGGAAACTGCGCAATTAGAAGTGGGGCTTAAGCCCCACCTCCTTGAAATTCAAAACTATCAAAACTCAATAAGTAGCTCCTAGCGGCAGCCACAATCATCGTTATCACAGCCGTCGCAATCACCTTCGTAACGACAGCCACAGTCATCGTTGTCAGAGCAACCGCGATAATTAGCCGCCACAGGGGCACTGAGAGTCATTACGCAAAGCAACGTAGCCATCAAGTACTTCATCTGTTTCTCCTTAAGTTTGCAAGTGTGCAAAACACACTTGGCGCATCTTAACACCAACTCAATTTTTCTCAAGAGAGTGGAGTGAAAATTTTTCGCGCGATCAACATTTCATGACATGAAAAAGATTATGAGATTTTTGAGCTTGAAATCAACATATATATGTGGTACTATAAATCTTATGAAAATCGAATGTAACTCTTCTCTCTCTGTTTCAGTAGCATCAGGAGCTACAACAAGTCTCCTTGTCGCTCTCGCAGCTTCTCGTTTCTCAAAAATTCGCCACCCACTTGCTCTGGCTAGCGGTTTAGGCGTGGGCTACCTCGTCAAGCAGCTCAAGCTTGCTCCAAACGTCAAAGAACGCCAAGGAAATACAAACGACGATCCCCTTCCTCCAACCCATTTTACACTTCCCAAAATGCGGGATGAAGCCCTTTCTCCTCCGTGGGGCCAAAAGATTTTAGAAGGGGTCAAAAAAGCTATTAATGAGGGCGATAATAGCGGTCTATTTCTCCAAGAGGCTGCTTTCAGCGGCTCTGAAGAAGCAGTGCGATGGATCGTCGAAACAGCGGTCTCCACGCAGCGATTTGACCTCATCGATCAGGCATTTAGAGGCCCATTGCCCAAATGGAGCGGACGAGATCTCCCCACTGATGGAACGGCGCTGAAAGCCCTTCTGAACCGCAAGCCTCCTCCTAATTGTAAGCCCTTCGGCAATATAAATAAATTTCTTGATATTGTTCACTCGCTCAGATACCAACCATTAGAAAACATTTCTATTGAAGCATTGCCAGGGTATGAAAACACTCTAGAGAGAGTTAAATATTTACTATCTATCCAGCACGATGAGCGACAAAAACAAGAGGAACTCCTCCAAAACCAAAAACGAAAGCTACGAGAACAGCAGCGGAAACAAGAGGAACAGCTCCTTTCTAGCCTCACCGAGGAGTTCCAACTCTCCTCTGAAAAAATACAGAATTGTCTTAACGCCCTTGGCAAAAAGGTGGACACCTTCCAAGAAAAAGATCTTGATCAAGAAATTAATTTCGAATCCCCCTCAAAAGCAAAAGCCCTTCTCACGCTACATCTGGGAAAAGCAGATCAGTACCTCCTCTCCTTGGAAAACCTCCACCATCAAGAATTAGCTCTTTTAGGAGAGGTGGACCTCTTCTTCGACATCATGGAAGTGGGGCTGCGCAAAAAACTGATTGTTAAAGATCACAAACAATCGCTTGAACTCCTCCAACAGGAGGTCAAAGGTAAACGTCAAGATGCAAAGAAAAAAAACGAAGACGCTCCCCTCATCTACTACAATCAGATCTTCCATATCCTAAGCGCTGTTATCCTCCTTTTAGACCAGCCAGAGTTTCAGCTTAAACCCTATGCCGCTCAATTCGATCCTACCTTTGAGGTCTGTTCTGTTTTGGAAACCCAGCTGCAGGTGGCTCAGGACGGACGGTTCTGTCTTGATAAACAAGAGATCGAGCGTTTACGGACAGCTGTGAAGGGGTAAAAAAAGGGGGTGTCTTACGACACCCCCTCGTGGAACAAAAACTTAAGAGCGCTTTAGTAAACTATCGTGCTCTCAATGTTAGTGATAGGCTCTTTTAAGAGATCTGATTTGACCTCAAATTTCACCCTTCCATCACCTGGCTTCACAGCCTTCGCCCTCACGCAGAACCCTTCTGTGCGGCCTGCATGTAAAACGGGAATCGGATGGAACATCACTTTATTCCCTTTGACTTGTGGAGCTTCAGGGCATACTGGTCTGCCGTCAGTAAAGCAAACAGTCCCTTCTGGTCCACAGGCAGTGACTACTTGAAGTTCTGGTGGGAACTCAACAGTCAATTGCACATTTGTATCGTCCGCATAACCTTGGTTTTCTACGCAGATCGCGTATTCCGTCGTCATGCCAACACATACTGGGTTTTGCGACACTTTGGTAGCAAGCCAAAGACCTGCCATACCCACCCATTCGGTGCAGGCACTTGCACAATCTCCACACTGCTCGCTGCACTGAATGTAGGCCTCGTTGCAGAGGCATCCATGAGAGCAGGAGGTCATAGAGAGAGTAAAGGTCTTTGTTTCGTTAGGACCAAAGCATGGGATGTCCCAAACGGCTCTGTTGCCGTTTACAGTCGCACCAGGTGCGTTTGTAACGCGCGAGCCAGAGGGGACAATGTCCGTGAGGGTGACATTCGTTAGTGTCACATTTCCCTCATTGGTTGCGGTGATCGTATACGTTGCAGTATCGCCTACAGTCAAAGGACCTGTGGGTCCAGTTTTACAGAGCGTAATGCAGCAATCTTCGATCATCGTCGTCGCTGTATCGGTCACAGGAGGGCAACTGCAAGAGACCACAGTAGCGCGGTTGACAGCTCTTCCGCACTCAATAGCGCAAAAGTCAACATCTACCGTCTTGCATTCACCAGGGCACATATCGCCCAAGCACCAGGTCAGCTCTTTGCAACAACTTGCGTGCTGCAATTGATCTGGCACATAATCAGTTAACTCCACTTGACGAGCTACAGCAGAACCGTTGTTCTTAACCATAATACGATAGTGAACAGGGCAGTTAATGCGTGTGCATTCTGTTCCTGTCTTACAAATCGTTAGTTCAGGACAACCCACATACACACATTGACAGCAACAAGGCATTGCCTCAACGGTGTAGCAGCTGGTATGGCATCCCTCACACTGCGCAGAGTAGGTGACCACCAACGATGCAGTTTCCCCACATCGCAAGTCTCCTAAATCCCACACGAGCTCATCGCCCGAATGTTGCGCAATGGGGTTGGACGATACATAGACCAACCCACAGGGAACCTTCTCCTTAATGATCACATCAGTGCATTGTGAAGTAGCCGTTGCGCACAGGATAACATCAAAATCCTGACCCAACATCACCTCATTGGGCATGCTACGAGTTACCCTGACAAGCCCATCTGTTCCTGTGCATTGAATGCACTCTCTAGGACCTTGGCAAGGATTCTCATTAGCCACCAATCGGCGATTATTATGACCACCGCCACAACTCATGACGCTCATCGATAGAGCCAGCAGGAGAAGCAGTTTTGCGTATTTCAACATCTAACCTCTATTTATTTCGTTGTCGTTTCCTCTACCTTAAGGGCAAGGGCATGGGCAACGTGGAGCACATGGCTTTGGGCAGCAAGGCTGTGGGCAGCAATCTTGCTTGCAGCAAGGCTTTGGACAGCACTGCTGTTGGCAGCAATTTTGTTTGCAGCAACCATCATTGCAGCCTGAATCACAGCAAGAGTTCGAGCAGCTATAAACGCATGCAGCAAGAGCAACAAGCGCAGCTGTTCTCAGAACCTTAGAGGAGAAAATCTTCTTCGTCATGACAACCTCTTGGGTTTATTGGTTTTATTTATCAGTCCCCCAGCGGATCAACATCCAGTCTCACCTCTCTGGAGAATTTAAGTTTAAGGCCGCAAGTGTAGAGGGTCACTCCTCGCACTCGACTGGTCTTCTAGTTCTCAAATGCTCTACCGCTTATTTAATAGTAAAGCATTTTTTTGTGAAATTAGCGGATACAATGGACAAGCTCCCTCCTCTCCAGCTAAGGGAGAAACTGATATGGATCCAAATTAAAAAAGCCATCTATTTTCGGTTATTTGACGAAAGAGGATAAAAGAGCTATTGTCTTGTCCCGCATGATTTCATGGTTGCAACGAGTCTTATGGCCGATCCACCGCGATGAACTGAGACGGTTTGTTCCCCTTTTTATCCTTGGCTTCCTCATTTGCTTTAACTATTCTTTACTGCGCTGCCTGAAAGATACTGTTGTTGTCATCCCAAGCACAACAGGTGCAGGGGTTCTCCCTTTTTTGAAAATGTGGGGGGTTCTTCCAGCTGTCTTGATGCTGGCTGTTGTCTTGTCTTTCTTATTTCGCAAACTGCCTAGATCCAAGGTCTTTTACCTCGTGACGGGAACTTTTCTCCTCTATTTCCTCCTCTTTGCCCTGGTCATTTACCCCTGCCGCAATGCGCTAACCCTCGACAAGTTAGCTACTTTTCTCTCCGCCTCTTTGCCCTCTGGCTTTGCAGCACCTATTGAGGTGATCCAGCAATGGCCCCTTTCTCTTTTCTATGTGATGGCGGAGCTGTGGAAGGTCGCGATATTGATGGTCCTTTTTTGGGGGTTCGTCAACTCTCAAACCACCCTCCAAGAAGCTACTCGCCTCTATGGTCCTTTGACAGTAGGAGGAAGCTTAGCGGGGGTGGCAGCGGGGCAAGTGGCTGTGAGTGTGGCTCACCTCCAAACGGCGTGGCATGAGATGCTGTTTATGATGATTGCCTTAGTGGTGGTCGTTGGGATCGGCTGTTTAGCCCTTTATGCTTGGTCAGATCGGATCTATCGGGGAACTCAACCTGAAAAAATTGATCCCCATGCAGCGCCGATCAAAAAAGTGCCTGGTCCTAAAACAGTCATGGAGGCGTTAAAACTCGTCCTCCGCTCGCGCGTCCTCGTCTGCATTTCTTTGATGATCATCGGCGAATACATCGCCTTTAATCTGGTCGAGGTGGTTTGGAAAGAGCAGATGAAACTCCGCTTCCCTTCAGCAACTCTCTACTGCGCCTATACTGGAAAAGTGATGATTTGGACGGGGATTGCAGGAGCTATAGGGAGCCTTTTGATTGCCAACCATATTATTCGCCTCTTTGGTTGGACTGCTGCTGCTCTATTTACCCCCTGTATTTTACTCCTGACGAGCTTACTTTTTTATGGATTTACTCTCCAAGGAGGGGAAATTGGCCTCGAAATGGCTGTATTTTTTGGAGCTGTCCACAACGTCCTCTGTAGAGCGGCTCGCCAAGCGTTATCAGATCCCGCTAAAGAAATGGCCTACCTCCCCTTGCCCACGCAACTGCAGACTCAAGGGAAAACTTTCGTTGATGGAGTCTCCCCCACTCTTGGCAAAACAGGGGGCTCCCTTCTCCAACAGGGCCTTTTAGTATTATTTCCTAGCATCTCTGCAACGATCCGTTGGTCGGCCCTCCTGGTCTTTCTTTCGATCTTTGCAGCAGGGAGTTCGGTTCTTTTGGTGGGCAAGCGGTTCAGGCAGAAGCTGGCCCAAGTGCGCGAGAAGGCTCCAGCAAAAGCCTCAGCGCCTGCAACAGCCTAGATATGGATCTCCTCATCCCCTTCTATCAACAACGCCTGCACCTTCAAAATGCGAGCTTTTCTCTCATCGAGCATGAGGATGCCACGCTTGCAACCGTCTATAGAATCACGCAGCCTACTGGCGCAGCACTCATTTTAAAAATCTGCAATCGTGCAAATGATTACTTGCGAGAAGTCTATTTTCTACAACACCTTGCCAATGCTCTGCCTGTACCGCGCATTTTGGAGGTTGTGCCTCCAGAACAAGATGTGGATGGGGCTATTTTGATGGAGTGTCTCCCGGGCACGTTGCTGAATATCGCAAAAATCACCGACTCAATAGCTTATGAAATTGGCGCACTCCTTGCGCAGATTCACCTTAACCGTGTCGCGGGCTATGGCGATCTGATACATCCTCACCATTTAAGCCCCGACCCAGGCGTTCATTTTACTGCAAAATTTGAAGAGGGTTTTGCCGAATGCAGCCATCACCTCCCTCAAGCACTCCTTGAGCAGTGCCACCTCTATTATCACAGCCATATCCATCTCTTAAGCGCAGTAGATGGCCCCTGGATGGTCCACCGTGATTTTCGACCTGGCAATGTGATGATGCATGAGGGAAAGCTGCAGGGCATTATCGATTGGGCCTCAGGGCGCGCCAGTTTTGCGGAAGAAGATTTTTGCCCCATAGAACATGGGGAATGGCCTCTTAATCCTTCAAAGAAAAAATCGTTTTTAGAAGGATATGCAAGTATCCGTCCCGTTCCGGATTGCAGCGCCTTGATGCCGCTTTTGCGCTTGAGCAGAGCGTTCGCCACCATGGGCTTTATGATCAAAAACAGAACATGGGACAGCCTGCATGCACATGTTTATCAATTTAACCGCCAGTTTGTTGAAACGTCTTTTCAAGCATCTTGACCCTAGCTGTACAGGAACAAGAAAATTAACAGGATCCGCTTCGCGGGCAGGATAAAAATAGAAGAAGCGCCTAAACACCAGCTATTTGTCTTAAAGCCTCACGATACTCCGCTTCACTCTTAGGGTATCCCACTAGTAGAGAAATCCCACAATCATTATAATGGGATGTAAGCAGAGGGAGGGATAATGAGAAAACAACCCAATAAAATCCAAATGGATGACAAGTATCGTATTTGTCTAGGCAGTTTTTTGTCTAAGGAAGAGCGGGAACTATTGAGTTCTTTTCGTGTATCTCGCCTGGAGGACGGCAAAATTGTGTTAGATCCATTAGTAGAAATTCCTGCACGGGAACATTGGATTTACAAAAATCCCGAAGCGCTCGCCTCGTTGATGAGAGGGATCGAAGATGCAAAAAACGGACGTATCGTTGACGTAGACATTGACTTTTCCCAATTCTTAGATCGGGAAGATAAAAAACATGTTCACGATTAAATTTACAGTAGAAGCTGAACAACAGCTTAGGCATTTAAAAACGACGAAAGGCAAACAAGCGCCATTTAAGGCGGTTGGGAAAGCTATAGCATACATGAAGGTGAACCTGCGCCATCCCTCTTTAAATACGCATAAATTTGATGAAATACAATCCCCATTTGGGGGAGATATTTTTGAATCTTATGCTCAAAATAAAACGCCAGGAGCGTACAGAATATTTTGGACTTATGGTCCGAGCAGGACTGAAATTAGGATATTAGCGATTACTCCACACCCATAACACGCTCTAACCCAAGTAAGAAGGATCCAAGGCAAGCTCTTGGAGCTTCAACAGCATAAACTCAAAACAGTGGGCAAGCTTGCTATGGCTAGCAATCGCTTCTCTAGTCCTTTGAAAGACCTTCTGGACCTCTCTTTTTTGAAACTCCTCCTTCGGCGAGCGGCATAATCCCTGAAATAGAAATAACGCCTCCTCCATCCAATCGTCGATCTCTTCTAAAAGAAGATAGGGCTCTTTCTCCTCAAAACAGGCAGCAAGCTCCTCTGCGCTTGCATAGATGGCGTCTCCGTTTTTCTTCTCAAAGAGCGTTGCCAAGGAAAGAGGAACCCCTTTGCGCTCGATCAAACGCTTAGCTCTTGCCAAAGATCCCCTTGCTTGCTCTGCGAGCTCAAGGTCTATTCTCAAATATGCAGCAATCTCTTCGGCACGCAGGGGCTGAAAATACAAGGTAGGAGCGCGCGAGAGCAAAGTGGGCAAGATTCGATCGCGCCTTGCGGTGACGAGAATCAGCAAAGCCCCAGGAGTCGGCTCCTCCAACGTCTTTAAAAGAGCCGATGCGGCACTTGGGTGCATCCGATCAGCAACGTCGAGAATAAAAATCTTGCGCTCCCCTGCATGAGCAGACAGAGCCACTTCAAAGCCCACATGGCGCAAGCTGTCAATCGTGTGGACAGCACCTTTGCCCTCTGGAGTGCAGACATGAATGTCGTGAGGACCCGCAAGCTGTTTAGCAAGGGCAAGGGCAAAATGAAACTTGCCAACTCCCCGAGGCCCAGCAAAAATAAGGGCATGCCCAAGGTGCTCTGTTTTGATCATCTTCTCAAGATATTGCTTAGCTCTAGAATTCCCGATTAATTGATCCATTGTAATGCCTGCCGCAACACCTCTTCCTTGCCAAGGCGAGCATCGATCCATTTAATCCGCTCTTTTTCTCTCTCAGCTAAGAGGTGAAATCCCGCCCGCACCTTCGCGTGAAAAGCGAGATATTCTGACTCAATCCGATCCTGATCTTTCCCCCCTTTTTTGGCGCGAGCAAGCCCTTCTGCGGGGTCAATATCGAGGAGAAAGGTGAGGTTGGGCAACACATTTTCACAGACAACGTGGCACATTTCAAGAACCCGTTCAACCCCAAGACCGCGCGCAAATCCTTGATAAGCCACCGTAGAGTCGTTAAAGCGATCGCACAAAACCACTTTCCCCGCTTTCAGGGAAGGGGCAATGAGCTGCTGAATGTGCTGCGCCCGTGCTGCTAAAAATAGGAGCGTTTCTGCCTCCGTTCCAATTTCGACCCCCTTGGGAGGGCGAAGAAGCAGTTCGCGCAAGGCTTCAGCAAGAGCACACCCGCCAGGCTCTCGAGTGGAGACGACTTGCTCTCCTCGAGATTCGAAATACTTCTTTAAACCCTCTAAGAGGGTCGTCTTCCCGGCCCCTTCACATCCTTCAACGGTGATAAACACCTAATTATTCCTCCGCAGGCACACGTTGAATTCCCACGAGGACATCGCCATTTTTGAGGTTGACGAGCTTTACCCCTTGCGTGCTCCTGCCTAAAACACGCACATCGCTCATTCCGATGCGGACCGCTTGACCAGCTTGAGACATCATCACAAGCCCATCTTGCTCCGAGACACAAAGAGCTCCCACTACATCCCCATTGCGATCGGAGGTGAGAATCGAACGGACTCCCACACCCCCTCGATGGGTTTGTCTAAACTCTTCCACAGCCGTCTTTTTTCCAAATCCGTTCTCACAGACGATGAGGATGGTCTCATTCCCATTGACCACTTCACACCCCACAACCCCATCATCTTCGCTGCGCAAGTTGACACCCCGCACACCACGGGCGACTCGTCCGACAGGACGCACATCTTGATGATCGAAACGGACCGCCATCCCCTTTTTCGTAAAGAGCATCACTTGCTGCTCTCCTTGGATGCATTGAGCGGCAATTAGCTCATCCCCCTCATCGATATTGAGGGCAAAAACCCCTTTACGCCGAGGATTGCTAAATGCGGTCAGCTCTGTTTTCTTGACCACTCCTCGCCGGGTGACGAGAAGGAGGTAGCCTGGCGCATTCAAATCGCGGATCTTTAAGGTGGCAGCAATGCGCTCCCCTTCTCGAATGTCTTCGAGCAAGCCAATGAGGGGTTTGCCCTTGGATCTGCGCCCCGTCTCTGGGATCTGCCACACCTTCACCCAATAGCAGCGCCCATGAGAAGTAAAAATTAACAAGGTATCGTGGGTAGAAGCGACATAGAGCTGCTTGAGGGCATCGCTTTCTTTGCGCATGTCCATCCCAATCACCCCTTGTCCCCCACGCCGTTGCTCGCGGAAGGTATCGATGGGCAAACGGCGCACATAGTCATCAGTCGAAATGGTGATGCAGACGGGCTCATCGGGAATCAGATCTTCCATCTGGAACTCCCCTTCCGCAGCGACGAGCTTCGTTCTGCGAGGCGAT
>JAFEGQ010000126.1 GCA_018239785.1 Verrucomicrobiota bacterium | reverse complement strand
CGCATCTTGACAAACTCAATCTTTGCGTACGCTCGCCTATTTTCAATTGACCGAGGTCGAGATGAAGTTCGAAATAGCGAAAAACCTCGACGAAGAAAAATTTCGTCGTCTGACTGGGGTGAGGCGAGCTACATTTGATAAAATGATTTTCATCTTAGAAGAGGCTATGAAAAGTCGGAAAAGCGGTAGTGGGGCTGTGTTGAAAAATTCGGAGCCTCCTCTACGAAGGTGAGCGAAAAATCGTCAGATTCTGACGAGCTATCCCAGGAGACCGGAGAGTTTTTCAACACAGCCTCGCAATCTGTCTTACAGGTGTCGCAAGTGCAAAAACGATGCCCTCTCCCAATTCTTTGGGAATTTCTGGAGAATGGCTCTATTTCCTTTCAGGAATAGATGCCCCTTTTTTTGCAGTGGGATCTATCTCTTCTCTCGCGCCTAGAGGGCGTCAATATGCCAATCCACCCCAGTGGCATTCAGGCGACCGACTGGAGGCCCATTACCGTTTTTCTGATCCTGGCGCGGGGATGAGACTCCGTGGAACCCATTTTCCCGAATTTTCGAATTCGAGACGCATCAAAACGCCCTTGACAATAGAACCTAGTAATATAGGTACATTTGCTCAAACAGTTTCCGCAATACATACGATTAATTTTTATAATATCGAGCTCCTGTACGACAGAACGATCTTCTACTTTGTCCATTTTTTGTCTCACTGCAAGCTGGTTTACAATTCGCCCATTTGCAATTCCAAGGACAATATTTTGGAACTCTAACGGGGGCCAATTTTGATAGAAATAAGTTCACATCTCAAGCAGATGGAATCGGATTTGAACTCGGAACAGAGTTAATGTATGCAGTCACCCCTTGCCTTTCAGTGCAGATGCGTGCAGAAGGGGCTTTGCTCGTTTCTCAAAGACAAGCCAACTGGGATGAGACGGTAACAGTGGGCCCTTCCCCTCTCTCGGCACACGATGATGTATTTTGGAAAATGCTTCCCACAGTTGATACCCGTTTAGGCCTGAATTATTCTCGAATATTCAACTGCAATTGCCACAGTTTAACTGTGAATTTATAAGCAGGGCACGAAATGATGACTTATTTTCACGCCGTTGATCAATTCTTTGCATTTGATCTGGTGAGCCTCTCCTCTCATTTTATCGCCCATGGCCCCTATGTCCAGTTGGGAATAGCGTTCTAGCTTCAGCAAAAGTATACCCATGTGGAATTCCACATGGGTATTTTTCTCATTGAGATCTCTATTTAAAAGTTTTGGTTGTTGCAAATTCCGCATTCACACCACATTTTGTCATGTGATCGCTAATCATTCGCTTGATCGAGAAAATCAAGCTCGGAACTAAAAATTGGGCTTGTTTGTAGTAATCGCCGTAATTGGGGAATTTTCCATATTTCTGGGCGTAATCGGTCAAATATAGGCCTGCCACAAAGGCGCCCCCGAACACCGCAAAATCCCCAAAAACACTCGTCCACTTCTGAGTATTGCAAAAACCTTGAGCGAGCTTCATGTTCCCACAAGTCTCTCCTTCATAGTCTTTGGGTGTTTTATTTCTGTCGATAGAATCGGCCCAAGACTTTTGAACGATCCCTTCGCCGAATTTAGAAATCGCAAAACTGCCGGCGAGATTCAACGCCAACATCCCCTTCATGTGCTTTGGGATCATAGAGGTGTCCCGATCGAAGATGTATGTTTTGTAAATGAAAGGGACAACGATCCCAGCAAACAGCAATCCCGCCCCCGCCACTATGAACTTTCCCCCTAATGTGGAGGTGTCAAAAACTTGTGCCATTCCTTGACTCTCTGCTACCTTTGTCATGATTTTTCTCCTCTGTTTTCATTTTTTGTGTTCAGTGTGCTCATAACCTGAGTAATGTGCTCAATAGATAAAGAAAAAGTAAAAAATAGACAAGGGAAAAGTTAAGGTCCCGTGAATATTCCCCTCAAAAGAGGTTGACAAGAGGAAAAATAGGGACTGATACGGTGCGCGAGTTTTGTGGATACTGATGGAAAACTATTTGTTTTCTTCTTCTTTTCCTGGAGAGAGCAGTTCGATCTGGAAGCGAGAAAGCTTCAGGAAGGCGATCACATTTTGCACAAAGGAGCCATGATCACCCTTGAGAATTTCTTTTAATTTTTCGTTGACTTCCCGCTCTGCCTTGAGTGAGGAGAGCTCTTGATACAGGGGAATCTCGTTATACTTTAAGAGTCGGTGTTGCGCGAGCATCGCTTCGATAATCTTTGGCACCTGCTCCTCCACCGAAAGCGGCGCCAATGTTGCAACCAAATTAGGGCAGTTGTTCTGAACCCATTCAGCTAATTTTTCTTTGTCTTTTTTCGCTTGCTTTAAGACCTTCTCCGCCTTCTCTACATCTTGCTGGAGGTGATTGTCCTTGGGGCGGAACCAATCGATCAGTCCTTTGAAAAAGAGCGTTGTAGTGGCCCCGACAACTTCTGGACACCAATGCTTGACGCCTATCTCCTTGATATAGGCTGGCATCCCTTCCAAAGGAGAGATCTTCTTCAGGTAGACCCGCGTGGCAATGGCTGCTGAAACCCCTAATGCAACTGCCACAAGACCATAGCCGCTCTCTCTTACGAGATTTCCCATCGTTGTTCTCTCCATTTCAAGTGAACCCATGGTCTCAAAGAAAATGGAAAAGGTCAATGATCGGAATTTTTCTTTGCGTTCTCTGTGGTTATTTATTTTATTTTTTTACCACCGAGGACACAGAGAAATTAAAACAGCTCTTATTTACTCATGTTTTTTAGAGATTCCCGGTTTTGAAGAACAGGCCTCCAAAGAGGAGAGAAAAAAGTTTACTAAAAATAGAACAACAACACTGAAGTAAATCAGAAAAAGAGGACAAAGGTAGGAGAAGAAAGCACGAGCTCCCAAAAGGGCTACAATCAAGAGAATGACTTCGACGAGCATCGCGACAAACACCATGATCCGCAAACTCGTCCACTGGACTTGAGCTTCAGTTCCTCGGATGATCTCTTTGACCCGAATTAACTTAGTCCACCCAATGAAGAGGACCACTAATGAGACAAGCATAAAAATAGCAACCAGCCAATTGAACATAGGACGACCTCCTGTTCACAACTTACTGGAAGTAAGTATTTGTTGCAAACACGTGTCAAACTCCAGAAATGTTCGCCTCTTCAAAATAGCTGCGAAGCTTCACCACTTCAAATTCTTTATCCCCGTAGGTAAAGCTTTCTCCCACTTTCAATCCTGTCATCGCATGAGCAAATTTCGACTGGTAAGAGAGGATATGTTGATCTGGCTCTGCATCCCATGGACCTAGAAGTGTGTAAGTCACGCTCTCGCCATCAGAAGTTTTGAGCTCTACAATGCATCCTTTCCCCACCTCTGCTGCTTGGACGTCAGCCGCGCTCATGATCCGCGCTCTTTGCAGTTGACCAGAGAGCATCTTGAGTTCGCTCTGAAGGCGAGATCTCCTTTCAAGAGCTGCCTTATATTCGGCATTTTCCCGCAGATCCCCATGCTCACGCGCTAGCTCGATTTCTCTTGCATTATCAACGGTTTCAACGGTTCCAATGTGCTCCATCCGCTCGTGCACTTTTTTGTAGCCACCTTCTGTTGTCCAAATGACCCCTTCTTCTGAAGAGCTCAAAGCAGAGCGCTCTTTCTTTTCATGACCCAATGCGGGGTGGGCAACAGCCACCAAAGATTGGAGAATTTTTTGATCGTGAGCAGAAAAGCTATGGCATTTGGAGATGAGCAAGAGAAATTCTCTTGCAAATTCAACCGGACTTCCCTTCAACAATTCACGGACAAGCTCAAAGCGCTCTGCAATGACAATGGCGTGCATTTTTTTTGCCAACTCTCTGTATTCTGGCACATGCTCGACCTGATGAAATAGAGTGAGAAAGCTCTCAAACCAGCGATAGATTTCCTCTTTTCCCGATAAAGGCATGTCCGAATTGGCCGCAACAGCCCTCTGAAAGCACCACACAAAAAGTTGTGCATGCCGAATAGGGGTCTCTAAGAGGAGTGAAAGCCTCTTGATCAATGCATTGCGAGCCTCTTCTTCACTCGTCAGCTCTTTAAGGAGATAGTCCCTTAAGGCGCTCTGGGGAAGGGAGAAAAAGATTTCAAGTAACAACTCCTTCCAATCAGCGCGAGCTCTCCGAATGGCCGTGAGGACCCTCTTCTTGAAGGCCACAATCCCAATGGAAAGGACGATACTTGGCAAATCCTCTGCAGAGGCGACAAGCTGATCCATTTTAGGAGTAGGGTGCTTCCCTAAAAATTCTTCGAGAAAGGCGGTCGCTTGGAGGCGAAGAATTAAGGAAGGGTCCCCAAGAATTTCTCCCATCCGGGCCTCGATCACCTGCTGCATCTCTTGATCGCGCAGCACTTCGGGAAAATCTCTAGAGAAATTGTAGATCGTTAAAATTGCCTGTTCATGCCCGTGTGCGTTGCCAAGGGCGATACGGAGGCGATGCGCATGAGAAACCTCTTCCTCTCTCAGAGAAAAGGGCTCCCGAACACTTGCCGGAGTGGCAATGTGGGTGTCTTTCTTAATTTTTCCACGCGCTGCTTGCCACCATTTCGTCCAATCTGCTGCAGGAATGACGAGGTCGCAAAGTTCTTCTTTGATTTCGGCAGCCGTTTTTGGCCCCAAATCTTTCAAAAGCTGTCGGATCACGGCCACTGGATCTTTGCGCGCCTCTTCTTCGAGCTTGTCTGCATTGCCAAAACGGCGCGCTAAAAAATGTTGTGAGGGGATCGGAATAAGATTGGAAAAAGCATTTTCAAAGCCCACAACTTTGGTGCCAGGCACTGACTCAAATTCGATCAACAACTCTTCGCGCACGAGAGAGACTTGCATCACCTCTCCAACACCCCATCCCCCAGTGTGATAAACAAAAGCTCCCTTCTCTAAATGAGAAAGAAGGTCGTAATTGCGCAATGCCCCTTGGAAGGAGACGTTATTGCGCAATCCAATCAGCCGAATTTTCTCCGCAAAATTGGGGTGATCTCCATAGCGCTCTTCAAGAGTTGCATAGGTGATTTCAGCAAGTCCCGGGCTATTCGTGGTCTCTATGTCGAGAATGAGGCAAAGAACCGCATAGGCGAGATCGGGATCGGGGATCTTCTCCCAAAGAGGAAGCGCTGTTTCTGCATAAGCACCGAATCTGTGCGCAAATCGAGAAGAGGAGATCTCCTCTAAGATATTGATCAACTCATGAGGATCCGTCTCCTCACCCGCGCAGAATTCCTCCCAAAGCTCAAGAAATCCTTGGTAGTCATCCCTTTCAATCCGCTGCCGAAAATCCTCTAAGTAGCTCATCGAATTTCCTTTATTCCCTAGTGCTTCGAAAGAGCATAACACCCTCGCTCTATTTCACTCAAAACACTCACTCGGTGTAATTTTATAAATATCTCATTTTAAACGAGATAAATTTAACTAAAAAAGTATTTTATTTGCGATTCTAAAAAAAATTCGATACTATAAAGAGAGAAAGCCTGCCATGAGTGCACCGCCTTACCTCAGAAGAAGCGTTGTGTTCACTCAAGGAATATAACACTTAAGGAGGGGATATGGCCAAAAAAGATGCGGGAAAAGCCCCGTCAAACATGACAGACACCTTTCAAGAGGTTCTTAAACTCTTGAGAAATGCACCACAAACACCTCCAGCTGGTGAGCATGTCAACATCGATGAGGTGATTGAACGGCTAGAAGGAGCCCTTGAAAAGCTCAATCAGCAGATGGAAGATGTGTACCAACGCACGGGGATGAGCAAAGAGCAACTTGAAGAATATGCCTCTAATCCTAAGAACTTTTCAGAAGAAGAGTGGTCCATGCTCGGGCAGATTAAGGGGGAGCTTGGCAAATACAGAGAGAGAGCTGAACAAGCGCTCTTGGAAGTGGCTCCTTTGGGAGAAGAAGAGGGGAAGAAGGGGACTCTTTCTCCCAAACGGCGAAGACGCAAGAGTTGGCTACAGAGTTGAAGACAATTAAACAGTCCCCTACCCTCCGGAAATAGAGCGTTTTCGGAGGGCTATTTTTTGCATATCAAAATCAAGCAAGGGCTCGATATCCCGATCAAGGGCAAGCCCATTGGAGAGGTGCAAACCCTCTTTGATCCTCAACTCATCGCCCTTGACGTAGAGCCCTTTGAGGAAATTAAGTTCAAGTTGCTAGCGAAAGTGGGCGATGAGGTCAAAGTAGGCCAGCCTCTCCTTGCGGACAAAGATCATCCTGAGCGGATGTTTGTCTCTCCGGCAGGCGGAACGGTCAAAGAGATCCGAAGAGGGTTAAAACGGCGCCTTTTAGCGATTGTCATCGAGCGAGCAAAAAAAGAGGAGGACTATCCTCATCCCTCGCATACGCCTCATCGTCGAGAGGAGCTAAAAGCTTATCTGCTGGCAACGGGAATGTTTGCCCATATCCATATGCGCCCTTTTGGCCGCCTTGCAAACCCTGAACAAACACCTCGCGCGATTTTCGTTAAAGCGATTGAGTCAGCCCCCTTTGTCCCCCCGGCGGAGCTCCAAATCAAAGGTCATGAGGCCCATTTTTTATTGGGGCTAAAAGCGTTGACCCTTTTGACAGATGGTCCCGTTCACCTGATCACGCCCCCTGGTTTTTCCTTAACACCCCCTCAAGGCGTCGTTCATCACACGGCAAGTGGCCCCCATCCGATTGGAAATCTTTCTCTCCACATCGAGCAAATCTCACCCATTAAAAACATCAACGACCTCGTCTGGACCTTAGACGCCCACGATGTCCTTTTGATGGGGACCCTCCTTGCAACCGGCAAACTCCACAGACACAGGGTGATTGGGATTGGGGGAGAGGGTGTTGTTTCTCAAAAGAGGGGCTTCTTTCAGGTCCGCTCTGGCCATCCGTTGCAGGAGCTGATGCATGGACGTGCAGCGGAGGAGAATTTGTGCATCATCTCAGGCAATCCTCTTGTTGGGCATGTTAAAGATGAGGAGGATTTTCTCGGGTTCCGAGATTTTTCCTTCACGCTACTGCCTGAACCTAAAAAGCGGAAATTTCTCCACTTCTTCCGCCTAGGGGTGGGCCAATACAGCCACTCGCGCGCTTATCTTGCTGGCCACTTAAAAACAAAGGAGCCCTATAGATTTACGACCAGTGCGCATGGTGAGGAACGGGCATTTATTGACGGACGCATTTACGACGATGTGATGCCTTTGCGGGTTCCGACCATGCCTCTTGTGAAAGCTGTCATTGGCCGCAATTGGGAAGAAGCTGAGTATTTGGGGCTTCTCGAGGTTGTTCCCGAAGACTTTGCCCTCCCCACCTTCGTTTGCCCTTCCAAGGTAGAGATGTGTGAAATCATCAAAGAGGGGATCAAGGAATACTCCGCAGAAATCCTCTAATCTCACATGATCTCACACAATCTCACATTGGCGAATGTGAGGAAGATTTGACTTTACTCACATGATCTCAAATTGATTAGATGTGAGGAAAAAAGGTGAGCTGGCAAGATTTTCGTGTGCATCAACGGCTGCAATTAAATCCACGTGTCGTAGAAGAAGTTTATAGCATCATCTCGGAGATTGACGGCGTGAAAAACAGCTGGAAAATCACCAGAGATCTATTGCCGCAGAACATTGAACGGTTGACGCGTAGCGTCATTGTGACCTCTAAGGGCTCATCCAACCGGATCGAAGGGAATCGCCTCACCCAGGGCGATTTCATGAAAAACATTTAACGCCTATCACCTGCAACAAATACTCCTCATCCCAGCCAGCCATTTGACGCTTGATCTCTATTCCGCATTTCGCAGTCTTTTCCTGTTTCAGGAGG
>JAFEGQ010000125.1 GCA_018239785.1 Verrucomicrobiota bacterium | reverse complement strand
TTCTTTGGGGCGGCAGTTTAAAAGCTATCCAAGCTGCTCGCCAACTCTCTAAAGCTAATGCCCTCATGACGATGAGGACCTGCGCGCGTCGTGGAAGCGATTTCGAGATTATAGCGGCGAAAATCACAGAAAAACAAGAATTAAGAAATAAGATTTTTGGAAAATGTAAAATCCAAGAATATAATGAAAACCATGTTCTTCGAAAACAAAGGAAATTCGAACATATATTTGATAAAAACAGTAAACATCAACTCGAAAAATTAGCAGCAGGCCCAGAATGGCAAAAAGATGCGCTGGATAAAGTCACCGACGCTGTTATGAAAGCTGATCAAAAAGGACTTATCGTTCTCGACGAGAAGAATATATTTAGGATTCAAGTAAAAGTAGAAGGACACATCGTCGGTGTCAGAGGTACAATCATTAACGGCGAGCTTCGCTATGGAACAATATTTATTCCAACTGAGTAAAGGTAAAAATCATGACTCCAGAAGAAATACAGTCTATCCGAATTGATGAATACTACTGGAAAATATCCGATCAAATAGATAAAAACTTATTTATATCTATAAAAAATCAACTCAAAACAGATTGTAATAATTTGAAGTTGCAAACAACTCTAGGCATTCTCTTATGGGTTGGCTTCTATTATCAAACTGAGCAAGCAATCATGGTTTTAGAAGATGTGATTAGACAAGGCTACAAATGTGTTGAACCCTATTTTTGGTTAGCAAAGTGTTACTATCATGATCTCATGGATTCCAAGCGTACCGAAGAGTTATTAAGGCAGGGACTCCTATACGAGCCTAATAACGCAGAATCCTTAGATCTGTTAGCTGGAAGCTTGAAAGACCAAGGGAAATCCCTTAGTGTGCACCTTCCCTACCAAATAGCAGCTGTCGCAGCCGCACCCACCTGGCCTCACTTAAGCGAGCATGCTGTTCACACTCTTTGTGAGGTTGGACAATGGGACCTTGCCTATAAAATAGCCTTTGAAGCGAGAAATTGTGAAACCGTTGAACCTGCACCTGACGCTATATCAAAGTATTTTGAATATGTGATAACAGGTCGAGCTGGGATGAAGGGATCACCACTACAGCTGTCTAAGGAATTACTCTGTTATGTCGAGGATCACGACCCCAAACTGCGCCCCGATTCACTCTATCCCTATACCCTTCCTAAACCAGAAGATGAGAGTCAAGACCTCGTAAACACCGTAAAAGAGCAGCTTGTACAACATCCCGACAATTTGAAATTACAAGTCCTCCTTGGAATTCTCTTGTGGATAAATCGCTCGGATAAAGTGGAGCAAACCGTCAAACTTTTGGAAGATGCTATCGAACGAGGCTACAAAAATGCCGAAGTCCATTTTTGGTTAGCCAACTGCTATTACCATAATTTTAATGAATTAGAGCGTGCAGAAGAACTGCTCCGAAAAGGACTGTATTACGAACCCAATAATCCTGAATGTCTCAGCTTATTGGCGACATGTACCAAAGAAGAAAAAGAAGAAAGAGGGGAAGAAACGCACCCGCTACTTTACCTTCACAAGATTATGGAAGCGGTAAAAGCAGCGCCCTCTTGGCCTCACTTAAGGGAATTTGCGGTCGTCACTTTGTGCAAGTTAGGGCAATGGCGCAAAGCATTCAAAATGGCCTTTGCAGCGAGAAAATGCAAAGCCATTAAAGCGCCACTCAACCCCATTTTACGCTACTTTGAACGGAATGTCACAGGCCGATCCACGATAAAATCCCCCCTCCGTTTTTCCTTAAAATTGCTCCGCTACTGCACTTTCCAGCTGCTAAAGGCAATACTTCCTTTCTGATTTTATTCCCAAGGTGCTATGCCTACGTGATCGATGAGAAAAGCAAGCTTGGAGATCACTCCTCTCTCAATTTAAAGGCAAATTTCTTTTTAGGGAAGCTGTCGGAGGAACCAAACAGAGCACCTCTTTTTTCCTTTGAACAGAGCGGCGAATGATAAGGCGTGAGGCATTGCCAGGTAAAAGAACCCATCGATCATTCTCTTCTAAGTGCGCAATACATGTTGTTGCAGAGGGAGTGTGGGCCGACCAAAGATGCAATCTCAACTCCTCATCCTCGTAGATAAAAAAAGGCAACCGCTCCTGAGAATCCTCTTCCCAAAACCACCCTATTTGGAAGGTATACTCTAACCCTTCCTCAACAACAACGGTTGCAGCTATTTTTGCAAACTCTTCAGTTGTTATTCCATTCGTCGAATAAACGATTATCAATTTGCTAGCTAGATCCACGCCGAATAAATAAGCGCGATCTTTCCCCATAACCCATTTATTTGTTAGCCAAAGATCAGAAGGGAATAAAAACTTCTCCGCATTGTTTATATCATAGAGAGCGCACTTCTCTCCATTGCGTTTTAAAAAAAGCTGAGAATCCCTTAAAGCGATCATCGTAGGGCCTGCAGTGATTGCATACTCCAGAGAAAGCGGCCCCTCCTGAATGGAACCGAGGTTAAATAAATCGGAGATACGTACCCAACAAGCCTCTGGAAACCGGTGCTCCTTCTTCTTTCCTTTGATCAGACAATCCACTCGATCTTGATAAACGAAAAGATCCAACCTTTCAATGAAAACAAAGTCTGTAAATTCGGTTAATTTTGAAAATAATTCCATCTTCTCACTAAAACCATTAAAAGGAGCTAGCCATAGGGTATACAATGGACCCTTCACTTCGAGAACAACTAGATAATCACGGCCTTGATGCCGAAAAAATTCGAGTTCTTTAATGCTTCCAAACTCGTTTGGGATATTGATGAGTTTTTCCTTTTGAGAAAAAAAATCTGCAACGACAATGAATAGATGCTCGCCTACCACTTTACAACAAGCGTAATGCCGGCTTGTTAATCCTTGAGATGAGTCGCGCCATCTCATGAATCGCTCTTCCCACTTCAGCCCATTTGTTCCCACGTCCCATGGCAATACATTTTGTAAGCAAAGCGTTTGAGTGGTGATGCCCCAAAACAATTGAAGCTTCACCTTTCTCAATTTATCGAATTGCTCTGACTGAATAGATGCATCGATTCCCACTACAGCCCCGCCTACATTATGCCACATCTTGCTGTGTCCAATGACGGGAACGATTTCCCAAAGAGTAGAGAGATTCGCATTATTTTTCTTCAATAAACCGTGAAAAATTTCAAATCTTTCTTTAAGCGTCCATTTGCTTTCAACCTCCCTAAACGCTTTGAACGCCTCTTGTGGCGTTCTATCTTGGCCATAATTGGAAATGATATAGCAGGGAAAGTAACGAGCTATGGGAGGGCCAGCGAAATGAGCGAAGATCTGACGAGCTTTTTTATTGACAGAACTCAAACTTTTCATGCCTTTCTCTTCCAGCTTTTGGAAAAGAAGTTTCAGATAATTTGCTGTATTAAAGAAGATAAATTGAGCGCTTTTTAATTCCACGAAGATACTCCTTTGAAAGCCTTTGAAAATATTTTTTCAGAATGATTCTTTCCAATTTCACGCGACATGTAAATTTTTATTCAGAAAACCGGATTGAAAAAATTGAACCCTTCGTTTCTGATTTTATCCTCAAGATGTTATGCCTACCTGTTGATGAGACACAAACACTATAAGACCCTAGCTGAAGACTTGGAAAATTTAACTCTCCTTGCTCAAGGAAAAGAGCGGGTGTCGATTAAAGAAATTCTAAAAAATCTCCCCGCAAAAGGGCGCACTTTCGTGCTCGTCTGCTTGAGTCTCCCCTTCTGCCAGCCCATACACATCCCAGGCTTATCTATCCTCGTTGGCTTGATCATCGCCTTTATTGGCATCAGAATGGCGTTTGGCCAACAGATGTGGGCCCCCAAAAAAATACTTTTGAAGACAATCTCCTCAACATGGATCAAGCGAGCAACTGAAAAAATCCTTAATTTTCTGCGCAAACTCAAACGGCTGACTCATCCTCGCATGGAATGGCTCTGCCAGAATCGCGCTATCCAGCTTGTAAATGGAGGATTGATCGTTTTTTTAGGCCTTTTCCTCGCCCTTCCTTGGCCCGTCCCTTTCATCCATCTCCTAGCTGCTTGGCCCATTTTTTTGATTGCTTTTGGGCTCCTCCAAGATGATGGCCTCTTCGTTCTCATCGGAGAATTCCTATGCATCATCCCTGCACTTGTCCTGTTTTCTACGGAATTGATTATTAAAACATTTTTATACTGATGAGAAGGAAAATGGGCTGCCTTGAGCAAGACTCTTGTCATCTACCCCTATTTTCCCTATGATCGAGGTCTACAAGGAGTCTTAAATGGCTAAGTCAAAGCGGGAAAATATTCGTTTAAAAAGTTCAGAGAGCGACTCTGTCTACGCGACCACGAAAAACAAAAGCAACACACCAGGCCGCATCGAACTGAAAAAGTACGACCCTAAGTTACGCAAACGAGTGACCTTTAAAGAGACGAAGTAGCTCAATGTTTGAGCTTTCAGTTGCGCTCAAGTATTTGATTCCGCGCAAAAGACAGCTCTCAGTGTCGATCATCGCCCTTGTCTCCGTCCTCGTGATCGCACTCGTCGTATGGCTCGTTGTCGTTTTCCTATCAGTCACCCATGGCATTGAACGGAGATGGATTGAAACCCTCACCTCCCTCAATGCCCCTCTGCGCCTTACCCCAACGGAAAAATATTACAATTCTTACTACTACAAGATCGACGAATTATCGAGCGCTAGCGATTTCACCTCACAGAGTTTAGCCGAAAAGCGACAGTGGGCAGGAGATCCTTACGACCCTGACGTCGACCCCACTCTTCCTCCAAACTTTCCTAAACCGAACAAAGATGCAAACGGGCACTTGCGCAATCTCGTTGGTGGCACCTTTGCCGCTGTTGAAAAGATTCCAGGGGTGACAGCTCGCGACTTTGACATTACCGTCGCTAACTTGCGTTTACGCCTTCTGCTTCCTGTCGAGGAAAGCCCTTTTTTCCCCGCTAACTACTCCCAAACCTATCTCAACCAAGTCTGTTACTTTGCAGCTTTTGATCCCACTAACCCCTACATCACGAAAACCTTCGTGACCCCTACAGCTGACGATGCCTCTCATGTTTTGGACATGCTCTCGCTCTCTCAACAAAATGTGCGCCAAGAAGCTCCTGAAAAGGATGCCCTCATTCCCCAGGCAGACTTTCAACAACGGCTCCAAACTTTCTTCTCCTCTGTCCAAGTGGGCGGGCTTCAAACAGCTGCAAAAGGATGGGTTATCCCCCCTCAACTTTACCCTCAAGCGGGAAAACTCAAAGCCTTTGCTGTGATGCGGGGACAAGAGATCGACCATTTGGAGCTCCAAGAAAAAGAGGGAGCGATTCTAGGCACCGCCACTTTTGAAGGGGGAGAGCTCCTCTTTAATGGGCAGGTCGTCCCTTTTCACTGTGCTCTTGTGGTCCCTCCTGCAGCTCCGCTCAAAGCCTCTCTCGACCTCAATTCTCTTAGCTCCGCTTATGACGCTGCCGACTTGCGCTTTCATGTCCAATTCGATGTGCAAGGGGTCCCCTTTCAAGGCACTGTCCCCTACCAGCACCTTTTGCTCGATCAAGTGAAAGGAGCAGTCACCGCCCCTTATCTCGATGGACATCCGATTTATTTGGCGACGAGCTTTCGGGATCACGATGTCCATTTAGGGGATTTTGGCTTTATCGCCTATTATGCCAACTCTCCAAGCGCTCTCCAAGAGCAGCGTTTGCCTGTGTATGTGGCCGGATTTTATGATCCTGGATTGATGCCTGCTGGGAATAAGCTTGTCTTTGTCAACCCCTCTGTGATCAACGATATCCGAGCGAGCATGAACTATTTCGATGAGCATGGGGGAAATGGGATCGCGGTCTGGTTTGACGACGTCTACCGAGCGGATGAGATCAAAAAAACGCTCCTGGCCAACTTAGAAGCCGAAGGACTTGCCCCCTACTGGAAAGTGGAAACTTATAAAGAGTATGAGTTTGCCAAACCTCTTTTAGAGCAATTCAGCAGCGATCGGACCCTCTTTTCGGCCATTGCCTTGATGATTATCGCCGTTGCCTGCTCTAACATCGTCTCCATGCTGATCTTGCTCGTCAACGACAAACGCAAAGAGATCGGAGTGCTGCGGGCGATGGGGGCAAAGCCCTATAGCATTGGGCTGATTTTTGCCTTTTGCGGCACCTCCATGGGAATCTTGGGAAGCACTTTAGGCATAGGCGCTAGTCTTTTGACATTGCGCTATCTCGACCACTTGATTGTCCTCCTCAACGCCCTTCAAGGACACTCGGCTTTCCAAGAGGCTTTTTACGGCCAAAATCTCCCAAGCGCCTTAAGTTTGGGCTCCCTGTTCTTCGTCGCAGGAGCAACTGTTGTGGTCTCTTTAATCGCCGGGATCATCCCCGCGATTAAAGCCACTCGCCTTTGCCCCTCTACGATTTTGAGGTCAGAATGAGCAAGGCCCCTATTCTCGAAGCACGTGGGATCTCTAAGCGTTTTATGTACCCCCAAGAGGTCGAGGTGTTGAAAGACATCGACCTGACTGTCTATCCAGGAGAGACGATTGCCATTGTGGGAGCTTCAGGAGAGGGAAAAAGCACCCTCCTTCATATCCTCAGTACCCTTGAAAAGGCAAGCGGAGGCACCTTAATCATCGATGGGCAAAAAGTGACTTCAAGACGCGCTCCTCAGATCCGCAATCAAACGCTGGGGTTCATCTTTCAAAATTTCTTCCTCCTCGAAGAGGAGACCGCCCTCGACAATGTCCTGATGCCAGCGCGCATTGGGCGCCTCCCTTTAAATAAGGCTTACGCCTTAGATCTTCTCGATCAAGTGGGACTCAAAAATAGAGCCTCCTTCCCCGCCAAACTCCTCTCAGGAGGGGAAAAACAGCGGGTCTGCATCGCAAGAGCCCTGTGCAATAACCCCCCTTTGATTTTTGCCGATGAACCTTCAGGAAGTCTGGATCACAAAACGTCGGAAAGTATCCATCACCTCCTCATCGACAAACTGAAGGGAGAGGGGCGAGCGCTGATCGCCGTTACCCATGACCCCTCTTTAGCGGCGCTTTGCGACCGGACATTGACCCTCCAATCCGGGCAACTTCTTTAGCAAAGATCAGCAATATCAATGATGCGATAGAAATAACGGCTCTCCAAAAGAGCATTGGAGATCGGACCTAAATGGAGTAAAACAGGTGCGATTCCCACACCTTTAGGCCGCACAAGAGCATCTATTTTAGCTTTCATTGCATCAATCACCTCAAGACCCAGCTCACGGCGACGCATTTTAACTTCACAAACAAAAAGAGTGTTGGATTGCGTCTGAATCAGGTAATCGATTTGGCATCCCTGTTTACTCCCTGCAGCTTTTTGCAAGTAAGGATTATCCATAAGAAGATCCTGAGGATGAATGCCAAGCGCCCGGTAAATAAGCGATCTATTTTTCAGGAGAAGATTTTCAAGTTGAAATCCGAGCATCGATTCCCATCCTCGCAAACTAGAAAGGGGCATGTCTAGAAAGGACCCCTGTTCGATTTTTGCGAGGTTAGGTTCAATGTAATGGGTGTAAAACCGCAAATAGTTGTCACAAAGGCGATAAAGAGTTGATTTCCCGGGCTTGCCTGTTTTTAAAGACCACGTGGGGTGCTTACTCACAAAACCACAAATTTCAAGGGCCTTCAGATGATCGCTTAATGTGCCACTTGGCGAGTAAGCCATTGCATTTTGTAAAGCTGCCCGATCTTTCATCCCCTGGCTCAATAGCTGAATGATCTTCTTATAAACCTCTCCCCGCGAACTAAATAAATCATTAAAAATGCGATCGAATTCATGCACTAAAAGGCCGTTTTTTTCAAAACAAAGGCGTTTAATATTTTCATCCGCGCTGTGATGCGCCTGTATCTGCTCTAGATACCAGGGAACTCCCCCCGCCACACTGAGAATTTTAAAAAAATCGAGGTCCGACCCCTTAAAACCTTGCAGAGTCAGCAATTTTTTGCACTGTGGAAGCGACAGCTCTATCAGTTCCAAATACAGAGAAACTCTCCCAAAAAAAGCTGTGCTATTGATGATATTTTTATCGATCCACGTCGAAATGGAGCTGCATAAAATCAGAACCACTGAAGGATGATTCTGCAAGACAAGATCCCACCAAACTTTCAATTTAGGGATAAAAGTTGGGTCCTTTGAGCCCATCCACGAAATCTCATCGAAGAGAATAACTGTGGGTGTCGCTGTGAGACATCTTGATAAATAGGCAAAAGCATCACTCCAATCCGTAAAAGTAAAAGGAGGAAGCTGAAACAAAGTCGCCAATTGGCGTGCAAACGCATCGCGCTGATCCTGCGCAGTAACCCCTTTAGCAGGAGCCAAGCCGCTAAAGGGGAGAAATTTTTTCCCCTTTCCAAACTCTTCAGCAAGCCGGCTTTTCCCGATCCGGCGACGCCCCTTAATCACAGCGAGGCAAGCTCGTCCCGATTGCGAGAGATCTTTCAGACTTTGCAGTTCACGCTCTCTTCCAACAAACGGTTTCATAGCCATTATGTTAGTTGAGCAGCTAGTTTACGTCCATTCAATATGCTCAAAATGCACATTTCTTCATCTTGAGCAGAATCGATTTGTAAGTCGCTCATTTCGAACAACATTAGAAACACTTAAGAGCGAGCTGAACCATCACATGAGCCGCATTGAGCAAAATGGCATCGGGAAAATCAAAAAAAGAGGTGTGAAGTGATGGTGTCTTTTCACCAGCTCCGATGAGAAAATAGCAGCCTGGCAATCGGCTGAGATATTCTGAAAAATCCTCCCCCACCATTTTACACTCCGGCAGCAAAACGATCTCTTGGAGACCTGCTGCCTTTGCAGCAGAGAAGACCTGTTCTGTCTCTTTTAGAGAGTTCACCGTTGGCGCATGAAAGTCATGAAAAGCAACTGTACCAAAAGGGGGAGTGATCGCTTGAATGCGCTCTTTGACCTCTCTTAACTCTTGCTCCCCTTCGACAAAATACACCCCCACGAGCTCTGCCCGCTCTGAAGTCCCTTGCTGCCAATCTCCACTGTTAAATCCCAAAAGATTCACGACCGTCTTGGGAAGCGATAAGGCCTCTATTTCTTTGATGATTCCAGCGCCAATGATCACAGGATTGATCCCCTTCTTTGGGAAAGCGATATGAGCTCTCTTCCCGTGGAGAGTCATTTCAAAACGGCCATCGCCTGCCAAGATACACCCTGAGCGGGTCGCCAATGTGTTTAAAGGCAGCCCTGGCCAACTGTGGAAAGCAAAGATGGCATCCACATGGGGGTTTTCCAGCACTCCCGCTTCAATCATCGCGCTCGAACCTCGCCCCCCCTCTTCGGCAGGCTGAAAGATGAGCTTAATTTTTCCCCTCAATTGAGGTTTGATCTGTTGCAAAACACGAGCGACTAAAAGAAGTGTGGCGACATGACCATCATGCCCACACGCGTGCATGATTCCTGGGTGGCAGGATGGGTACGCCACCTCAGTAGACTCTTGGATAGGCAAAGCATCCATATCTGCTCGAAAAGCGAGGGTCTTGCCTGGGTGGCCAGAATCTAAGAGACCGACAACTC